>JBGTIA010000108.1:0-7934 GCA_041745835.1 Ilumatobacteraceae bacterium
CCCTCGGGCACGTGCTCACCGAACAACGCCTGCACCGTGGCGTCGATGCGCGCGGCGATCCGCACCCCGGTGACCGGGTCGAACCTGGCCGACAGGTTCCACATGCCCTCCAAGTCGACCCACGACCGCACACGAGCATTCCGACGCTGCCGCTCGAGACGATCCATACCGTCGTCGTCCTGCAACCGCTTCGTCTCCAACTCCAACCGACGCGAGAACTCATCGACCGTCGCGGCCTTCGCCACCTCCGCCAACGCATCAGCCCGTGCTATCAACTCGTCGCGCTTGGCCCCATCGAGCCGCTTCGATGCTTTCGTGACCGCGTCGACATGATCAGCGGTGATCGCCCCGTCATCGAGCGCACCCGCCAGTGCCGGTGTCGCCGCCAACGTCGACGAACGCTCCGTCGACGTCGCGGCCTGACCGAGTGACTGCTTCGACGCCGTCGCGATGCGCTGCTCCGGGAACGAATCCACCTCACGCAGCCGGGCAACCAGGCTCGCGTGTTGCGCATCACACCACGCCTGAACCTCACGGATCGCCACCAGCCCCGACTGCACCAGATCAGCACCCGCTGACGGGTTCGAACGCACGACGGAGATGTGCTCCACCCCGCACGACCACCCCAGCGACCTCCATACCGACAACCCTAAACACGGTGTGTCACAGAGTTGGTGGGACGACTTCACATGGTGGGGCGGAGCCACACGACGACGGTGTGATCGACGCGTTCGTCCAAGGTGTCGCCGTCGAGCGACTTCACGACCTTCGGGAATCGGGTGGCGTACGAGCGCAGCAACGGGGTGACCGCCTCGGGATCCTCGCTCCCGAGCAGCGCGTGTGCCGTCATCGGCACCCAGGCGCCTCCGAGGGACACCTGCACCTGACCCATCGTGGTGAAGTTCCGCCACCACGTCTTGGTGTCTGGCTCGCCCACGACCACGACCAACCCGTTGTGGGTGTCGGCGAACTGCACGGGCAACGTGAACTCGGTGCCGGATCGACTGCCGAGGTAGCGGATCAGGAGCAGCTTGCCTGAGAGCAACCGGTGTAGCGGCGACGTGAGGATCGCTTCGACGACAGCGTTCGCGGAGGCCATGACCCGACGCTAGGCGCTCGGCGCCGTCGGAGGAACTTCGACCCGTCCGACGGGCGTCGATGGTTGCGCCATGATTGGGTGATGGCTCGAGCGATCCAGATCACCGTGGACGCCGCAGGACCTCGCCAGCTCGCCGAGTTCTGGTGTGAGGTGCTCGGCTACGTCGAACAACCGCCGCCCCCCGGCTTCGACACCTGGGAGGCAGCACTCGACGCGTTCGGCATCGACCGTTCCGATCCCGACCGGGCGTTCGCGATCGTCGACCCGGACGGCGTCGGACCCCGCGTCTTCTTCCTGAAAGTTCCCGAGGCCAAGACGGCGAAGAACCGCATGCACCTCGACGTCCGCGTCGACCAGGCCGAGCTCCACACCCGCGCCGACGAACTGGTCGCGCTCGGCGCCGTGTGCGTCGCCGAGTTCGACGAACCGGAGGGCCATTGGATCACATTGCTCGACCCCGAAGGCAACGAGTTCTGCCTCCACTGACGTGACGCCAGCTGATCACAACAGGGATCAGACCCGCGATGTCATCCCGGGACCGTGATGCCAGCGGTCAGACCTCCGGCGCAACGGCGATCGAGTCGGCGAGGGCGAGCATCTGGCGACCAACCGGTTGCAGTCCGATCTTCGTGGTGACGAGTCCGGTCGAGACCCGCTCGACGACGCCCCACTCCCAGATCGCCGTGGCGTCGAGGCCGTGGCGTTGGGCCATCCACCGCGCCGTCGAGATCGTGTCCGCTGCGAGCGGCTCGTCGGGATCTTCACGCAACATGACGCCGAGGTCGTACTCGGCCTCTGCCCGCAGACCGTCAGGGTCGACGAGCTTGAACGTGGCACCGGCCTGGAGCGCGTTCCACTGGTGAATGTCACCGTGCACGAGCACGGCGCGCTCGTCATCGTGGGCCGCTTGCCGTCGCTCGGCGCACGCCATGGCATGTTCGACGGTACGGCGTGCGCACGGCTCGTCGAGCTCGGCCCACGTCGTGGTGATGAACTCGCTCAGCCACGCGGCCTTCTCGGCGCCCGTCGGGAGGCACGTGTCGGTCGCAGGCCGCCAGATCCGAGATGCCGCGTCGCACAGGATCGGCAGACGCTTCTCGTACGGCCATCCGAGCGCGAACAGCGACGGCCCCAGTCGCTCCATCAGCAGTGCGCCACGGGCAGGATCGTCACGGAACAGGATCGGGCACCCGTCGCCGTCCGCCAACCGGAGCACCCTCGCCTCGTGATCGTCGACACCCCCCTCACGCCTCGGTACCAACACCTTCAGGACCGCTGGGGAGCCATCGGCCATCTGCGCCTCTGCGACGAACGCCTCGGTGCCCTCGTCGAAGCTCCGGCCGACCTCGATCGACCAGTCACGTTCGAGTCCACGCACGATGTCGGGGAGGTCCTCGACCCACTGCGCATGACCCTCGGTGATCGCCCGGTTCCGCACCACCTCCGAGAGCTCGATCACGCGCGCCCGACGCTAGTCGTGGCGTCGGACGGAACGATCGTGGGATTGTGGCGGGGACGACGGTCGAGTAAACTACAACTAGATGGTTGTAGAAACACTCAGTGATGAGGAGGTCGACCGGATCTTCCAGGCGCTCGCCGATCGCACGCGTCGCGACATCGTCCGGCGAACGATGCTGGAGGACGCTTCGGTGTCGACGCTCGCCCGTCGTTACGACATGAGTTTCGCTGCGGTCCAGAAGCACGTTGCCGTGCTCGAGCGCGCCGACCTCGTCACCAAGCGCCGACACGGTCGCGAACAGCTCGTGCGCACCAACCTCGCCACGATCCGACTCGCTCAGCAACTCCTCGACCAGCTCGAGGCGATGTGGCGCGACCGCCTCGATCGACTGGGAGGACTGCTCGACGCCACGCCACCCACGTCACCCGAATCACCCGAATCACCCGAATCACCTGCCGAAAGCGATCACCCATGACCGTCACCGATGTCCGCAAGTACCCCGAACGCCTCGAGATGGAGATCGACTCGGAGTTCTCCGCCCCGGTCGAGCGCGTCTGGCAGCTCCTCGTCGACCCACGCCAGCTCGAGCGCTGGTGGGGCCCGCCGACGCACCCGGCGACGTTCACCGACTTCGACCTCACGCCGGGTGGCTCCGTCGGCTACTTCATGACCGGGCCCGAGGGCGAGCAGTATCACGGCTGGTGGAAAGTGCGCGAGGTGTCGCCGCCGGACTGTCTCGAGGTGCAGGACGGCTTCGCCGATGACAACGGCGAGCCCAACCCCGACATGCCGGTCAACATCACACGGTTCGAACTCGTTGCGAACGGCGCGGTGACCCGGATGACGATCCGCAGCACCTTCCCGACCGTCGAGGCGATGGAACAGACCCTTGCGATGGGCGCCGAGGAAGGTATGAAACAAGCCCTCGGCCAGATCGATGCGCTGCTCGCCGAGTGAGGACACGGTCAGTCGAGTGGTGACATCGCGGGTCCGACCCGTGATGTCATCGTCAGTCGACGTACGGGCAGTGGCGACATCCATTCTCGCAGCAGTAATCCCGTGACGCGAGGAACTCGGCGGTGAACACACTGAACCCGGTCACCGGATCGGCGTAGACCGGCTCGTGGCGTTCGAGCGCAGCGGCGTGGCGCCCGAGGATCTCTGCGCGCTGAGGATGATGTTCCGACAGGCGTCGAGGATGCGGCACGTCGCGCCAACCCTCCCGGAGTGTCGTCGGAGTCGCCACGGCGCCCATGATGGCGCGACCACGAGCTCTTCGCCCACCCTGGCTGCCGTACACGATGTGCCAGGCACATCGTGTACGTCACACGTTGCTGGTGCGGCCCTCCCAGTAGGGCTTGCGCAGATCACGCTTCAGGATCTTGCCCGAGCCGGTCTTGGGAAGCTCGTCGATCCAGGAGAACGACCGCGGGATCTTGTAGCTCGCGAGATGTTCACGGGAGTGCGCCTTGACGCCGTCCTCGTCGAGGTCGGAGCCCTCGCGCTTCACGATCACGGCATGCACGAGCTCACCCCAGTCGTCGCTCGGGATACCGAACACCGCGGCTTCGTAGATGTCGGGGTGCGACTCCAGGGCCGCCTCGATCTCGGCGGGGTAGATGTTCATCCCGCCGGAGATGATCATGTCCTTCTTGCGGTCGCAGATGTAGAGGAAGCCCTCGTCGTCGCGGTAGGCGATGTCGCCGACGGTCTGGAATCCGTCGCGATGGTCTTCTTCGAACTTGTCGTGCTGCTTGTAGTAGTCGGCGAACACGGCCGTCGACCGCACGAACACCTCGCCGGTCGCGTCCGGCCCGGTCCCGGTGACGATGTTGCCAAGATCGTCGTACAGGCGGATCTCGACCATCGGCGCCTCCTTCCCGCACGACCCCGGCTTGCGCATCTGGTCCTCCGGCCGCAGCACGGTGTTCACGCCCAGCTCGGTCGAGCCGTAGATCTCGAACAGCGACTCCGGCGGGAAGTCGGCGACGTACTGCTGCTTGAGCGCAAAACTCCACGGCGCCGCATTGGCGATCATCACCCGCATCGACGACCGGTCGTACTTGGCCTTGACGTCATCGGGCAGGTTGCAGATCATCCGGATCGGGGTCGGTGCCGAGAACGTCGACGTTGCCCGGTGGGTCTCGAGGATCCGCAGCCAGTCCTCCGGGTCGAACTTGCGCTGCAGCACCACCGTCTGGCCCATCGCGATCGCGCTCGCCGCGAAGCCACCCGGACCGGAGTGGTACAGCGGACCGGTGGCCATGTAGATGTCGTCGGGCCGGTAGCCGATGTGCTGCATCAACGCGACACCGGCTCGGGGATCGGCGGCCGTGCGCCGGAACGCGCCCTTTGGCTTGCCGGTGGTGCCCGAGGTGTAGGTCATCGTCGCACCGCCCTCGTCGACATCGGGCCGCTCCACCACGGCGCTTGACGCCGCAGCGATCAGCGGGTCGACGGCAGTCATCCCGTCGGGTGCGTCACCGTCGAAGACGAGCAGGTTGGCGACCTTCGGGATGTCGCTGCGGATCCGTTGGAAGAGGTCGGCGAACTCGGCATCGACGTACACGGTCGTGGCATCGCAGTGGTCGACGACGTAGGCGGCCTCCTCGTCGGAGAGCCGGTAGTTCAGCGGAACGGCGGTGGAGCCGATCTTGCGTGAGGCGCTCGTCAGCTCGAGGATGCCCGTCGAGTTCTGCCCGCACCACACGATCTTGTCGCCCGGCTCCACGCCGAGGCCGTCGAGCACGTGAACGAGCTGGTTGGCCCGATCCTCGAACTCGGCGAAGGTCATCGTGCGGACGTCATCAGCGCCGGTCACCCCGGTTCGGTCGTCGATGATCGCGGTCTTGTCCGGTTGTGCTGCGGCCAGCGCAGTGAGCAGATCCCCCATGGCGCAGTCGTACCATCCCGGCCCCGTCCCGCTCGACGCGGACGACGGTCAGTGGGTGGGCCAGATGCCCACGGTTTCGTAGACGGCACCGCTGTCGGTGAGCGTGCTCGCCACGAGTGCGATCTCGTCGACCTCGAAGCCCGCCTCGAACAACCGACCGATGCTGCGCGAGGGTCGGGCGCTCCGGGCGAGGCGAGCCAGTGTCAGGTGACCGACGAAGTGTCGTCGTTCGCGCTCGGTACCGAGCCCGCGGGTGGCCGTCCCCACAACGTTTGCCAGATCGTCGACGCCGGCGACGGGCAGCATCAACGAACGTTGCGCTCGCACGTCGATCGACGGTCCGAGACGGGCGTGCGCACGTGGCAACGGCACCGGGTCGAGCGCATGGGAGACCTCGTCGACGTCGGCGTCACCGAGGAACCTCAGGGTGATGTGCAGGTTCTCCGCTGGAAGCCACGTCACGCCCTGGTCTCGCGGCCGCTCCAAATCGGTGAGCTCCTCGAGCACCCGCTCGGACGGCCAGATCGCGACGAACAACCGAGTCATCGACCCAGTCTGGCGGCCTTCGAGCGATGAGCGAGAGGACCGTATTCGGGCGGTTGGCTCATCGCTGCGGCGGTCGGGCGGTTGGGTCAGGCGTTGGCGAGGGCGGCGTCGCGCTTCTCGGCGAAGCGTCGGGCGACCTTCTCGCTGGTGGCGAGGCGCTTCATCAACCGCTCCTGCGCGGCGGCCCCCTCACCCGAGAGCCCGGAGATCTTGTCGGCGCCCCACTGACGCATCACCACCGGGACCAGGATCTGCTCGTGGTGGATCTGCAGGTCGTAGATGCCGGCCTTGGCGATCAACGCGGCGTGGCGGTCGAAGTCGGGGATGCCGGTGCCGGGCATGGCGAAGCTGCGCACCTGCTTCTCCATTGCGACCATCATCGTGTTCGGATCGGCCTGGATCGCCGCCGACGCGAGATCGCGGTAGAAGAGTTGGTGCAGGTTCTCGTCGCTGCCGACGCGCTTCATCACTTCGTAGCCGACCGGGTCGCCGAGCAGCGCCCCGGTGTTGCGGTGCGAGATGCGCGTCGCGAGCTCCTGCAGTGCGAGGTAGATGAACCCCTCGTGCAGCGGCGGATCGGGGGTCTCGCCGCCGGACACCTGCGCCATGCGCGAGCGCTCCAGCTCGACCGGGTCGATTGCCCGAGTGGTCATCAGGTAGCCGTAGATCGCCATTGAGTGGCGCCCCTCCTCGGCGGTCCAGCGACGCACCCACGTGCCCCACGCGCCGTCCTTGCCGAACATCCGCTCGACCGAACGGAAGTAGTACGGCAGGTTGTCCTCGGTCAGGAGGTTGACCAGCAGTGCGCTGCGCACCTCGGGGCCGATCTCGTGCCCGCCGAGGTCGGCGTCGTCGGGTGACCACGACTCACTGGCGTGGTGATCGCGCCCACGGCCGTACGGAACGTAGTCGTGGGGGAACCACTCCTTGGTGGTCGCGAGATGGCGCTCGAGGAGCGTCTCCGCGACGGGCGTGAGCTCGTGCAGGATCTCGGTTTCGTTCACGACGACCAGCCTACCGACCAGTAGGTAGCCGGTCCAGTCGCACCGTACGAGATGTGCCTGGCACCTCTCGTACGGCGAGCGATCAGATGCCGTCGGCAGCTGCGGCTCCGGCGGCGTCCTCCTCGCTCGGGGCGTTCGCGGCGGCGCGCAGTCGGTCGAAGATGTCGGGTGGTTCGCTCCACGGGTCTGCCAATACCCCGGCTTGGGCGTCGCGAATCGTGCGCCACACGCGTTCGGGCGTACACGGCAGATCGATGTGGCGAACCCCGAGGTGGGACAGCGCGTCGATCACCGCGTTCTGCACCGCAGGGGTCGCGCCGATCGTGGCCGCCTCGCCGATGCCCTTCGCGCCGAGCGGATTGAGCGGGGTCGGGGTCTCGGTCGAGTGCGCCTCGAACGACGGCAGCTCGGCAGCGGTCGGGATGCCGTAGTCGGCGAGGTTCGAGGTGACCGGGTTTCCGTCGCTGTCGAACACGATTTCCTCGAACAGGGCTTGGCCGACGCCCGCTGCGATGCCCCCGTGCTGTTGGCCCTCGACCAGGAGTGGTGCGAGCACGGTGCCGCAGTCATCGACCGCGACGTGGCGCACGAGCCGGACCTTGCCCGTGGCCGAGTCGACCTCCACGACGGCGATGTGGGCACCGAACGGGAACGTGGCGCCATCCTGGTGGAAGTCGAACTCGCCGTCGAGCTGCCGAGCTTCGAGGTGCACTCGACCGAGACGCCGACGCCGCTCAACCCGCTCGGCGCCAAAGGCATCGGTGAGGCGGCGACGATCGGCTCAACCCCTGCCGTCGTCACCGCCGGCCTCGCCGCCCTCGCCCCACACGGCTTCACCCACATCGACATGCCGCTGACTGCGAGCAAGGTCTGGTCAGCGCTGAACAACGGCGCGTAGACAACAACAAACGAACGCAAGGACGTCACTCCTCA
>JBGTIA010000109.1:0-4203 GCA_041745835.1 Ilumatobacteraceae bacterium
GCCGACGCAGCCCGTCGATTCCGTTGCCGCTCGTCGTCGCTCGCGCGCTTCGGGACGCCACGCACGATGCGCACCGTCTGGATCGCTCCGCACACGCAGGGCAGATCGTCGGGGCAATCGCACGCGCCCGCAGCGACGGCGAACCGCTGCTTGACGATGCGGTCCTCGCCCGAGTGGTACGACAGCACTGCGATGCGTCCGCCGGGTCGGGTCGCATGCACCGCCTGGTCGAGCGCGTCGGGCAGCACGCCGAGTTCGTCGTTGACCTCGATCCGGATCGCCTGGAAGGTCCGCTTGGCCGGATGACCGCCGGTGCGGCGTGCGGCTGCCGGGATCGCCGAGGTGACGACGGCGGCGAGTTCCGTCGTCGTCTGGATCGGGCGGGCCGCACAGATCGCTCGCGCGATCCGTGAGGAGAACCGCTCGTCGCCGTAGCGCTTGATGAGGTGGGCCAGGTCCGACTCGGAGTAGCCGTTCACCACGTCGTCTGCAGACCACGCCTGATCTGCGTCCATCCTCATGTCGAGCGGACCGTCGTGGCGGTACGAGAACCCCCGATCGGCCCGATCGAGCTGTGGCGACGAGACGCCCAGGTCGAACAGCGCACCACTGATGTTCTCGACGTCGTGATCGGCAAGCGCCTGATCAAGCTCGTCGAATCGGCGCCGACTGGTGCGGACCCGACCGCCGTAGCCGGCGAGCCGCTCGGTGGCGGCGCCGAGAGCATCGCGGTCCTGATCGATGCCGATCACGTCGAGGTCGTCACGCGAGTCGAGGATCGCTGCACTGTGGCCCCCGCCGCCGAGCGTGGCGTCCACGATCGAGCCCGATGGCACCGACGCGAAGAGGGCAGTGATCTCCTCGACCATGACGGGTGCATGCGTGAAGTCGTCGTCGTGCTCGCTGCGCGTCCGGTCGTCGCCGCTCACCGTGCCCCACCGGCGATCTCGTGTTGTCCCGCCATCTCGTTGAGACGGTGTGCCTCGGGATCCCAGATCTCGATCTGGTCGATGTTGCCGAGCACGACGACTGCCGCCTGCGGTGCGAGACCGGCGTGCTCGCGCAGACGAGCGTCGAGGGTGACGCGACCCTGCTTGTCGATCGTGGCCTGGCTGGCCGACGAGGCGAAGGCGCGCTGGCGGTTGCGGGACACCTCACCGCGCTTGGACTTTGCGACCATGTCGGCGGCCTCGGTCTCGAACGACTCGACGCTGCGGACGCTGACGCAACCGTCGTCACCGAAGAACAGGTAGCAGTGGTCGCCGAGTTCGCCCCGGTACGACGAGGGCAAGGCCACTCGCCCCCGTTCGTCGAGCTGACGCTCGTAGACCCCGACAAACACGCGCCGCGTTCCTCATGCTTTCCACCCCCGCGGCGAGCCTGCCGTGCCGGGAACGCGGGAGTTCTCCCCAGCACGCCCCATTCTTCCCCCATTTACCCCCAGTGTCAACCACCCTCCCCCATTCAGCTGCCATTCCTCCCCGCGACCCCCCATTCGGCGTCCGCGCACACCGCTGTCGTGCCGATCGTGGGCCGACATCCCTTCCGGCGCGCCGACGACGGCGGAAACCGGATTGCGTCGACAGCGACCCAGAAAACGGCATGCCGCGTGGGCGGATGACTACGTACCGCACAAACCTGCAGTGGACCGCACGGTGCGGCGGCGCGAGCTGAAACAGTCTCGATGGGTGCACGGTCTGCAACGCGCTGCGACCGAAGGGCAGCGACGCTCCTTCTGAGCAGCCCAGCGTCGGGTCTTGACCGCCGGGATGGGAATTCGTACCCCCGGTTGGCTGACAGTCACCAGGATGTGCTCATCGACGCGAAGGCGTTGTCCGGCAGGGCGAGGCGGGTGGGTTCGGTCAGCGGCCGAGTCCGGTGATTCGGAGCACCTTCCCGGTGATCGTGACCACGTACGCCGTATCCTTGATGATCTCGAACGTCGTCGGACGGTCCAGTCGGTCGACCACGGTCTGGAACTGACCGTTGCGGTCCGCCACCATCAGCTGACCGGTGTTCTCCTTCGCAGGGAAGCCTTCCTTGCCTGGCTCGTCCCCGTACGGCCAGAATCCCTGCGCGAGCCCGAAGATCCGGTTGCCTCGGCCGACTTCCACGTCGACCAGCAGCGGCGCACCCGAGGCGATGGAAGCAACCGAGCTGCCCTTGTGCCGGAGCGCAACGACACGACCCGTGTCCGCAGTGTGCGGCACCGGGCCGGCCTGGCCGACCAGAACGCCCGGTCCCTTGGTCTCGAGTCCCGTCGGGACGATGTTCTGGGCGAAGTCGTGGAACACGCTGATGTCACCGTTGGTTTCCACGCGCAGCACCCGGTTGTGGTGCCCGTCGGTGACCAGGAACCCGCCCTTGTACTGCTCGAGCGCGTACGTGTAACCACCAGGGATGAAGATCTGGCCATCGACCGGCGGATTCTCGTCACTCCAGGTGTAGATGTCTGCGATCAAGGTCGCCTGAGTGGTACCAACGCCCACGCTGTCGAGCCGGTAGATGCCCTCCGCTGCAGGAGCAATCTGCAACTCCAGCAACCCGGTCCAGAACTCGCTCGTCCCGGTCACCAGCACGTAGGCGGTTTGACCCAGGAAGGCGACGTCCGCGACCCCCCCGCCGATCACGCCCTCGATCTGCGGAGGTAGGCCGTCGGCGTAGGTGTTGACATCTCCCGACCGTGGGTCGATCCGCTGTATCCGGCCGCCGGTGCTGTCGGTCACGTAGAGGAAGCCGTCAGGGCCGATGGTGCTGCCCGACCCGCAGATGTCGTCGGCGCATGGAACGTCGACGAACGTGGCCAGTTCGGTAACCGTCGGCTCGCCGGGTTTGCCGGCCCCCGCAGATTCCACTCCGGGGACGATCAGCGCGATCGTCACAGAGATCCCAACAGCCAGTCTGCTGCTCCACGACATGTTCGTCTCCTTTTCGAGAGTCGACGCCGCGGACCCCACGTAAGCCTCGCGGCACCGCACTGCCACCCTTGCAAGCAGTGTGCGCCCACGACATGCGCCTCGTCAATGGCTCGTTGTGCGCTCTCGGTCACGGCGATCGGAAGGGTTCAACTCCTCGACGAGCTGCTGACGAGTCGACCTGCTGCGGGGTCGGTCGTGACGGACCGTCAGCGCCGGAACAGGTCGCCCGCCAAGTACTTGAGGCCGGTGTCACATGCCACGGTGACGACGGTCTTGCCGGCTCCGATCTCTCGGGCCAGCTGGACCGCACCAGTGACGTTGAGCCCCGTCGACCCGCCGGCGAGCAGGCCCTCGTCGGCGGCGAGGCGCCGAGCCATCTCGAACGCACCCTCCTCGGAGATCGCGCGAACCTCGTCGAAACGGTCGAGGTCGAGCAGCGGGGGAACCATCCCGATCCCGATCCCCTCGACCGAGTTGACCCCCGACCGACCCGTCGAGATGACCGGGCTCGAGTCCGGCTCGAAGATCACCACGCGCGCCGAGCTGCCGGCCTCCTCGAGCGCATTCCTCACGCCGGTGGCCATCCCGCTCGTTCCGACTGCGCAGCAGAACACGTCGATCGGCTGCTCCATCTGTTCGAGCAGTTCGACGCCGACCTGGTGGTAGCCCACGAGCGAGTCGGCATTGTGGAGCTGGTTCGTCCAGTACACGTCGGGATCGGCAGCGAGTTCGCGAGCCGTCTCGATCATCCGGGGAGTGAGGTCTGGTGTGATCTTCCCGCCGTCGCTCGGCACGATGGTCAGCTCGGCACCGAGCGCAGCCATGGTGGCGAGCTTCTCGGGAGCGAAGGCATCAGACGTCACCACCTTGAAGTGGTATCCCTTGGCGGCACACACGAACGCGAGCGACGAACCGGTGCTCCCCGCCGTGTACTCCAGCACCGTCATTCCCGCACGAAGGTCGCCGCGGCGTTCCGCCTCCTCGATCATCGCGAGCGCCATGCGGTCCTTGTACGACCCGGTCGGGTTGAACCACTCGAGCTTGACGAACACGTCGGCGGCCCCGTCGGGCACCACCTTGCGCAACTGTACGATGGGCGTCTGCCCGACCACCTCGGTCATCGACCGGCCTACCTTCATGGCGTCCCCCGCATCGTCGGGCGATCGCCGACTCGCCAACTGTGCAGGGCGAAGGCGCCGATCGCAGCCGAAAGTGTACGCCACCCGTGGTCCCCTCCCGAACGGCGGCCGAGCCCGCTCGGCCGCGCACAGGCCGAGCGATGAGC
>JBGTIA010000110.1:0-4843 GCA_041745835.1 Ilumatobacteraceae bacterium
GGCGATCGCGTGCGCGGCGGCAACCAGCGGCGCGGCCGACGCATCGTCAGCGTCGAGTGCAGCGTTGGTGCGACGAACGGTGTCGAACAGCAGTGCCGTCGCTCTCGGTGTGTCGAGGTCGTCGTCCATCGCCGCCCGGAACTCGTCGAGCACACCCGCGTCGGGTTCGGCCTCGGCGAGATCCGCCGTACGTGCGGCGAACGAGTCGAGGCCGGCGAGCGACTTGACCGCTGCGTCGATGTTGTCCTGGGTGATCTTGACCGGGCTGCGGTAGTGCGACTGCAGCAACACCATCCGGTACGCACGCGGGTCGTAGATGTCGATCAGGTCGAGCAGGTTCGACACGTTGCCGAGGCTCTTGGACATCTTCTCGCCCTCGGCGTCGACGACGAACCCGTTGTGCATCCAGTGGTTGGCGAACCGCTTACCGAGCGCCACCGCCTGGGCCCGTTCGTTCTCGTGGTGCGGGAAGCGCAGGTCCTGACCGCCGCAGTGCAGGTCGAAACCGTCACCCAGCAAATCGAGGCTCATCACGACGCACTCCGAGTGCCAGCCGGGCCGACCATCGCCCCAGGGCGCCGGCCAGGCCGGCTCGCCGGGCTTGGAGAACTTCCAGAGGACGAAGTCGGCGGGGTGTCGCTTCTGGTCGGCGCCGAAGACCTCGCGCTCGCCGCCGCCGGAGCGCATGTCGTCGACGGACTGGTGGGCGAGCAGGCCGTAGTCGTCGACCGACTCGACGGCCATGTACACACCGTCGTCAGTGACGTAGGCATGGTCCGACTCGACGAGTTCTGCAATCATCGCCACCATCTCGTCGACGTACTCGGTGGCGCGTGGCACATCGGTCGGGCGCTCGACGCCGATGCCCGCCATCGCTTCGAACCAGACCTGTTCGCACTTGTTGGTGATCTCCTGCCACGGGCGATCCTCGCGTCGCGCGCGCTCGATGATCTTGTCCTCGATGTCGGTCACGTTCGACACGAGGCGGACCTCGATCCCGCTCCACTCGAGGTATCGGCGCAGGATGTCGTACACCAACGTGGCTCGACCGTGACCGAGGTGCGGAGGGCCGTACACGGTGGGACCGCACAGGTAGATGCTGACCTTGCCCGGCTCGCGCAGAGCCAGCTCGCGCACGGATCGCGTGGCGGTGTCGTAGAGGTGCAGCACGGTTTCAGAGTCTACGAGGACCGCCTCGGGCGACCCCGGCACCTTTCCGGCGATACCCCAGGGGACGGGGTGGGGGCGAGTCGGTATCCTCGGCGCTCTATGGCGAACATCCCCGACAAGCCGACGCTCGACGGCATCGAGGACCGCTGGGCCGCCCAGTGGGACTCCGATGGCACGTACCGCTTCGACGCGTCGGTACCCCGCGAGGGCGTGTTCTCCATCGACACACCGCCGCCCACGGTGAGTGGCTCGCTGCACATGGGCCACGTGTTCAGCTACACCCACACCGACACGATCGCGCGGTATCAACGCATGCGCGGCAAGGCCGTCTTCTACCCGATGGGTTGGGACGACAACGGCCTGCCGACCGAGCGTCGCGTGCAGAACTACTACGGCGTCCGGTGTGATCCCAGCCAGCCCTACGTCGAGGGGTTCGAACCGCCGTTCCGTGGCGATCCGCCGAAGAACCACCAGGCAGTCGCGATCTCGCGACCGAACTTCCTGGAGCTGTGCGACGAACTCGTCGAGATCGACGAGCAGATCTTCGAGATGCTGCTGAAGCGCCTCGGACTCTCGGTCGACTGGTCCCTCAAGTACGCGACGATCGACGAACGGTCGCGGCGCGCCAGTCAGCGAGCCTTCCTCCGCAACGTGACACGCGGTGAGGCCTACAGCCAGGAAGCTCCAACGCTCTGGGACATCGACTTCCGCACCGCCGTCGCCCAGGCCGAGATGGAGGACCGGGAGCGACCGGGCGCCTATCACAAGATCCCCTTCGCTCTCACCGGCACGAATCCTGGCGGGACGGGCACCATCGAGATCGACACCACCCGCCCCGAGCTGCTCGCTGCGTGCGTCGCCCTCGTCGCCCACCCCGACGACGAGCGCTATCAACCACACTTCGGCACCACCGTCACCGTGCCGCTCTACGGTCAGCAGGTCGAGATCTGCGCCCATGAACTCGCGGAGCCGGACAAGGGCACCGGCATCGCCATGATCTGCACGTTCGGCGACACCACCGACGTCACGTGGTGGCGCGAGCTGAACCTGCCGATGCGCACGATCATCGGGCGCGACGGTCGGATCCTCACCGAACCACCTCACGACGTCGACGTCGACGCCTACGCCACCATCGCCGGCCTGACGGTCAAGCAGGCCCAGAAGACGGTCGTCGAACAGCTCGTCGAGGCCGACCTGCTCGTCGGTGAGCCCCGCCCGATCCAGCATCCCGTCAAGTTCTACGAGCGCGGCGACCGGCCGTTGGAGATCGTCACGTCGCGGCAGTGGTACATCCGCAACGGTGGTCGCGACGCCGACCTCCGCGCCACGCTCGTGGCTCGCGGCGGCGAGGTCGAGTGGCACCCCGCCCACATGCGACACCGCTACGAGAACTGGGTGGAGGGACTCAACGGCGACTGGCTCGTCAGTCGCCAACGATTCTTCGGCGTGCCGATCCCGATCTGGTATCCGCTCGACGAGCAGGGCGAGCCGACGTACGACGCGCCGCTGCTCCCCGACGAGTCTCGGCTGCCGGTCGACCCGTCGACGGATGCGCCCGACGGCTACTCCGAGGACCAGCGCGGGCAGCCAGGCGGGTTCGTCGCCGATCCCGACATCTTCGACACCTGGGCGACTTCGTCGCTGACGCCGCAGATCGCGGGCCGGTGGGAAGAGGACGGCGACTTGTTCGAACGCGTCTTCCCGATGGACATGCGGCCGCAGGCCCACGACATCATCCGCACGTGGCTGTTCTCCACCATGACGCGCAGCCACCACGAGTTCGGGTGCGTCCCGTGGGCGCACGCTGCGCTGTCGGGCTGGATCCTCGACCCCGATCGCAAGAAGATGTCGAAGTCGAAGGGCAACGTGGTCACGCCGCTCGACCTCTTCGAGACCTACGGCACCGACGCAGTGCGCTACTGGTCGGGCTCGGGTCGTCCCGGTGTCGACACGGCGTTCAGCGAAGACCAGATGAAGGTCGGTCGCAAGCTCGCCAACAAGCTCCTCAACGTCACCAAGTTCGTGCTGCAGTTCGGTGCACCGTCGGGCGACCGCTCGCTCGACGACGGGGTGACCGAACCGATCGACCGAGCAATGCTCGCCAAACTCGACGCTGTGATCGTCGAGGCGACCGCTGCGTTCGACGCGTACGACTACGCCCGTGCACTCGAACGCACCGAGGCGTTCTTCTGGTGGTTCTGCGACAACTACGTCGAGTTGGTCAAGGGCCGCACGTACGACGAGTCGCGTCCCGATGCCGCCGACTCGGCCAAACGAGCACTGCGAGAAGCACTCGGAGCGATGCAGCGCATGTTCGCACCGATCCTGCCGTTCGCCGCCGAGGAGGCCTGGAGCTGGTGGAACGACTCGAGCGTTCATCTCGCTGCCTGGCCGTCCCCGTCAGGCGACGGCGCCGCACCGTTCGGCGACCCCAGCCTCGCCGATGTGACGATCGAGGTGCTCACCCAGGTCCGCCGTGCGAAGACCGAGGCGAAGCGCAGCCAGCGCGCAGCAGTCGAGTCGCTCGTCGTCTCGGCTCCGCCCGCCCTGTACGCCGCCATCGACGCCGGACGCAACGACCTCGTCGATGCCGGTTCGATCCGTGACCTGCAGGTCGTGGACGGCGACACGTTGGCGACGGTGATCACCCTCGCCGACGACGACTGACCGTCTACACTCGCGCTCGTGCTGTCGAAGCTGGGGCTGCCTGCGATGCTCGTCGCTTGCCTACTCCTGTTCGCGGCGCCGGCGCTCGCGCAGGATGCCGTCGAGCCGACAACGGTTCCCACGACAGAGGACCCCGCCTCCACAACGCCGACGAGCAGCATCGCGGCGCCGCTCGAGACCGGCTCGATCCGGGTCGACGGGCCGGCCACGGTGTCTGGACAGACTCCGACCCGCGGTACACAGATCCAGCTCTCGACACCTCCCCCGCCGCCGCCGAGCGTGTTCGATCCGCCCGCCGACACCGGCGACGGTCGCCGCGTCGTCTACTCCAAGTCCAAGCAGACCGTCTGGGCCTACGACGAGAGCAACACCATCATCAAGATGCACCGGGTGTCCGGTCGACAGACCCCGAACGATCCGTCTCCGGGCACGTACAAGGTGTGGTCGCGGTCGATCAGGACCTTCTCGATCAACGACCCGACGATCACGTGGGGCTACATGGTGCGCTTCGCCACGGGCGCCCGAGGCGGCAACATCGGTTTTCACGAGATCCCGTACCAGTACGGTCGACCGGTACAGACCGTCGATGAGTTGGGCGAGGCGCTGTCGGGCGGCTGCGTCCGCCAGACGACCGAGGACGCCATCTGGATGTGGAACTGGGCTCAGCTCGGCACCGTCGTCGTCGTGACCCCCTGAGGTCCGCCCGGGCGCGGACTTCGATCGTCACGCCCGAGCGACCGCGAGCACAACCACAGGACCAGTAACGTCGAGCCGGCATGCCCGATCCGACCGAACCCGCAGCCGCTGAGCCGGTTCCCACGGTGACGGTCACTGCGCACGAGCCGGCTCCTCCCGGAGCAAGCGACACGCCCACGTCGTCGAAGAGGCTGCCGCGGACCTGGCCGCAGCGCCTCACGATCGTCGCCGTGTTCGCCATGGCCATCGGTACGTTCGGTGCTGCCGGCGCACTGTACGCCGGCCAGCGCGTCGTCGAGGATCGCAACAT
>JBGTIA010000111.1:0-3644 GCA_041745835.1 Ilumatobacteraceae bacterium
GTGAGCTCGCTGCGCTTCGTGTCGGTGGGCGGGTCGTCATTGCACGGGCTGAGATCGATCGCATGCTCGGCGAGGACCCAGCTGCCTGACGAGCGCTACTCCTCGACTGGCCCCAGCACGGCTGGCGCAGCGCCGTAGCGGGGCAAGGTGTCGAGGTCGATCGCCCACGGCGACTCGGCTTCGTCCTCGTAGAGCGGCGCCAGATCCGGGTCGGCTCCCGTAGCGACACGCCACACGCTCCATTCGAGCGCTCGACCCCTACGTGTCAGCGACTGGCTGTGCCACTCCGTTGTTGGCTCCCAAGTGCGCACGAGTTCGCACACTTGATCGGCGAGCTGATCGGCGAGCCAGGCGCTCTCGTCGAACGCCAACGGTTGCATCAGGTCCGACCTGACCGTCGCTGTCGCGTAGAAGCAGAGCATGTCGAAGATCACGGAGCGGGGCGGCAGCTGGCGGCCGATCGACCGCCACACGATGAAGACCAAATCGTCGAGCGGCTCGTCGACCACGGTGGGCCGAGCCCGACTGTCGTCCGCCTCACGTCGGCATTGATCGAGCGCTCGACGCTTGCTCATTGCCCTGACTCCGAACCGGCGATCGGCACGTCGAGGATGCGCGACGCGACCACGTTGGCAGCGTCACGGGCGATCGATGGGGTGACGTGGGAGTAGAGGTCGAGCGTGATGCCGACAGTCGCGTGGCCGAGCTGCTCGGACACGACCTTCGGGTGAATGCCCGCCTTGAGCGCGAGCGTGGCGTAGGAGTGGCGCAGGTCATGGAGGCGGATCTCGGGAAGATCGGCCTGCGCGGCGTAGCGGCGGAACAGCTTCGAGAACGTCTCCGGGTCGAACCGGCCGCCGAGCTCATCGGTGAACACGTACTTGCAGTCGGTGTCCCATGCCGGGCCGGCGGCCAGACGTTCCTCGTTCTGTCGGGCACGGTGCGATCGGAGCGCATCGACCGTCGCCGGATCGAGGTACACCTGACGACGGCTCTTCAACGTCTTCGGAGGGCCCGACACCCGATGTCCTTTCGCCGTCGTCGTCCACGTGTTCGCGACCGACAGCGAGTTGTCGTCGAAGTCGACGTCGAACCAACGCAGCCCGAGCACTTCCCCTCGACGCATGCCCGTGGTCATCAACAACACGAACGCCGCGAACAGGCGATGATCGCGAGCGACGTCGAGGAACGTGCGCAGTTCGTCGGACGACCACGTCTGGTACTCGGTGCGGTCGTCGGATGGCGCCCGCGCCGACACCGCTGCGTTCCGCCCGACGAGGCCGAGTCGTTCGGCGTCGGACAGCGCCTTGCGCAATACGGTGTGGGTGTTGCGCACCGTCTTCGGCGACAGGCCCTTGCCGAACCGGCCGCCATCAGCGAGCAGGTAGGCGTAGAACCGCTCCAGCTCGAGCGGTTCGAGCGCCTGCAGCTTCGATTGGCCGAGCCGCCGCTTGATCCGGTCGATCGCGATCGCGTAGCTGTGCCACGTGGTGGGGCGGAGCCGATCTTCCTGCAGCTCGTGCCACTCGTCGAGGTAGTCGCCGAGGGTCCGCATCGACCGCTTCGCCAATGTACCCTTGTCGACCGACTGCGACAGCTCGCGCAATGCCGCCTCGGCGTCGCGTTTGGTGATGAACCCTTGCTTCGACACCTGCCGTCGCTTGCCGGTCGCCGGGTCGGGGCCGAGGTCGATCCGGAACCCCCAACCGCCGTCGTGTTTGCGGATGGAACCCCTCGCCATGGCGCGACTCTAGCAATTTTCTGTGCAGGATCTGTGCAGGAATTGCTGTTTCGGCCGATTCTTTGCGTGATCAAAGATCACATAACACCTGATAGATGGTGCCCGGGGCGGGATTTGAACCCGCACTCCACGTGAATGGAAGGGGGGTTTAAGCCCCCCGTGTCTGCCAGTTCCACCACCCGGGCGTCCAGCTGCACGCTACTGGCACCACACGGTTGTGGCCGACCCTGCTGACATCGAAACGATGTGTGAACATCGGCGTCGGCGCACGGTCAGCCGCCGGACCGAAACCTACTGTGACCGAGATGAGGCGCGCGCAACTCCTGCTCGTCGGGCTGGTGGCGACGGCGTGTAGCGCCGAACCTGCGGCCACGGCCACGACCGTCGGGCCGGCGACAGCGGCATCGACCTATCCCGACGCTCCGCCCGCTCCCGAGGGACCGAACGAAGAGGCAACCGTTCGTTTCGAACAGTTGCTCGGCGCGATCCCGCAGGGGCTGTTCGATCCTCGAGATCTCGATGCGTTCGTCGAGGTGGGCGACGCCCGCCACGCCTGGCTGCTGAGTGATCTCATGCGCTTCATGCGCGACGAAACCGCGATGGCCTCGTCGATCCGCGGCTTCGCCGAGCTCACCGGCGTCGACATCTCGGCGACTCCGGAGGCGGCACGGTCGCCGTGGAACGTGGCCACCAACCATCTGATCGCGTGGGACATCCCTGCACCACCCGAGTACCGGCGGCTGAAGGGCGCCCTCTTCACCTTGGCCGAGGACGGTTGGACGCCGTTCTTCGAAGACGCTGATGCCGATATCGATTGGCGATGGATGAGCTGGGGTGGCGTCTTCATCGACGACCGGCCTCTTGGCGACTCGAACCCCTGCGCCGCGCCCGGGTGCATCCCATCGCTCGATGACCCGGCACTCGTCCCAGCCACTGACGGCGACTACTACGACGATGATGCGATCGTGTTCGGCGTCACCGAGGGCGACGAGTCGGTGGCGTTCCCGAAGAATGTGATGCAGGTGCACGAGATGGTGAACACCACGATCGGTGGGCGCCGATTCGGCATCCCGTACTGCACGTTGTGCGGGTCGGCGCAGGCCTTCCTCACCGACGCAGTGCCCGACGACATCGAGACGCCGGTGCTGCGAACCTCGGGTCTCCTGAACCGCTCCAACAAGGTGATGTACGACCTCCTCACCGGTTCCGTCTTCGACACGTTCACGGGTGCAGCCGTGAGCGGGCCACTCCAGGACGCCGGGGTGGTGCTCCCACAGAAGACCGTCACCGTGTCGACCTGGCGCGAGTGGAAGGCGGCGAACCCTGAGACGACCATCGTCGCGGAGGACGGCGGGATCGGGCGCTCCTACCCGGACGACCCGCTCAGCGGCCGCGACGACGCCGGGCCGATCTTCCCGATCGGTGATGTCGACCCCCGTCTCGCCGTGCAGGCGCCAGTACTCGGTGTGCTCCTCGACGATGGCAGCACCGTCGCCTTCGCAGTTGACGCCTTGAGAACGGCAACGACCGGTGGGCGAGAGGTCAGGTTCGAGGGCATCACCGTCGTTGCCGCAGCGGGTGGCTTCTCGGCAGCCGTCGACGGCGAGGAGATCGGCGTCCACGAAGCGTTCTGGTTCGCATGGAGTCAGTTTCACCCCGACACGCTGCTCTGGCCCGACACCGCCTCGGGTTGAGGTTCATGCGACCCGGGCGACCCGGACGTCAGAGCCGGCACGCCGATCGTCGGCGACGATTCCGCACGACTCCCACAGGTCGGACCGCAGGCGGTCGGACTCCGGGGCGGTGAGACCGTTCGCGGCCACGACCCCTTCGATCATGTCGGCCAGGACGGCGACCCATGGCCGGCCACGGCGCCGGACCGAGACGATCGCACCGTCGCGCC
>JBGTIA010000112.1:0-5599 GCA_041745835.1 Ilumatobacteraceae bacterium
CTCACTCGCCACCCTCGACATGGGCCTCGCCGAGGTCGTCGCGGCGCTGTCGTGGAAGCCGGCAGCGATCGCCGGCGTCGCCGACCGCCACGGGCGCCCGATCGAACCGGGCGAACCCGCCAACCTCACGATCTTCGACCCGGACGAGGTCTGGGAGGTGGTGCCCGCCCGACTTGCCAGCAAGAGCCGCAACACGCCCTACGTCGGCATGGCCCTGCGCGGTCGAGTACTGCACACGATCTTTCGAGGAGTGCCGAGCGTCCGAGATGGAGCGGCCGTACGATGATGAATGACGATGCAGTAGACTGGATGATTATGCATGGATCGGCACCTTCCCCTTCTCTGTGTCAGCGACAATGTCGGAAGTCGACGTGTGTGCTGACGCTGAACTCAGACACCGGGGTCGAGCGATGACACTGCGCGACGGAGCCCTGGTGCTCGCCGACGGAAGCGTGTTCGAGGGCGAATTGTTCGGCGCCGAGGCACCGATCGCCACCGGCGAGGTCGTCTTCAACACCGTGCTCAGCGGCTATCAGGAGGTGATCTCCGATCCGAGCTATGGCGGCCAGATCATCACGTTCACCACGCCGCACATCGGCAACTACGGCGTCAACGCCGCCGACTTCGAGTCGCGAGGCACGTTCTGCCGCGGCATCGTGGTGCGCGAGTTGGCGCGACGCCACAGCAACCAGCGCGCCGAGACCAGCCTCGACGCGATGCTGGTGGAACACGGGGTCCCCGGAATCGCCGGTGTCGACACGCGACGGCTCACCCGGATCCTTCGCGACACCGGTGCGATGCCGGGCGCGTTCGGCTCGGCCACCGAAACCGATCTTCGCGCCGCAGCTCTCGCCGAGCCGGGCACCGACGGTGTCGACCTGGTGCGACAGGTCACCGTGCACGACGGGTACACCGTCGCTGCGCTCGACCCCGACAACCGCACCCGTCTCGTTGCCGTCGACTACGGGATGAAACGCAACATCGCCGTCAACCTGTCGCGATACGGCACCGTCGACGTCGTGCCTGCGACGACCAGCGCCGGCGAGATCCTCGCCCGGAACCCCGACGGCGTGTTCCTCAGCAACGGCCCCGGCGACCCGGCGATGGCGCCCTACGCCGTCGAAACGATCCAGGGTCTGCTCGGCAACGTGCCGATCTTCGGCATCTGCCTCGGTCATCAGCTCCTCGGCCGTGCCGTCGGTGCCGGCACCGTGAAGCTGCCCTTCGACCATCATGGTGGCAACCATCCCGTGCGGAACATCGCCACCGGCAAGGTCGAGATCACGAGTCAGAACCACAACTTCGCGGTCGATCCCGACTCGTTGTCCGGCAGGGCGACGATGACCCATGTCAACCTCAATGACGGTGTGTGCGAGGGCCTTCGTGTCGACGACGAACTCGCCTTCAGCGTCCAGCACCATCCCGAGGCGAACCCCGGGCCGCACGACTCGCACTATCTCTTCGAGGAGTTCGCACAGATGATGAGAAAGGCGGGTCGCTGATGCCCAAGCGCACCGACATCCACTCGATCCTCATCATCGGCTCGGGCCCGATCGTGATCGGCCAGGCGTGCGAGTTCGACTACTCCGGCACACAGGCGTGCCGAGTGCTGCGCGACGAGGGCTACCGCGTGATCCTCGCCAACTCGAACCCGGCGACGATCATGACCGACCCTGACTTCGCGGACGCCACCTACATCGAGCCGCTCACCTGGGAGGTCGTCTCGGCGATCATCGACCGGGAGCAGCCCGATGCGGTGCTGCCGACACTCGGCGGCCAGACCGGGCTCAACATCGCCATGGAGCTCTTCGAGCGCGGGTTGATCGGCGTGCCCGGCAAGCCCGAGATGATCGGCGCCAACGCCGAGGCGATCGCCACCGCCGAGGATCGCGAGATCTTCAAGCAGGCGATGCTCGGGATCGGCCTCGACTGCCTGCGTTCGGGTACGGCGCACACGATGGACGAAGCCCGCACCGTCGTCGCCGACATCGGGCTCCCCGCAGTGATCCGTCCGGCGTACATTCTCGGCGGCCGTGGGACCGGTATCGCCTTCACGCCCGACGAGTTCGAACGCATCGCGGCGAACGGTCTGACCGCCAGTCCGATCAGCGAGATCCTGATCGAGGAGTCGGTGTACGGGTGGAAGGAGTACGAACTCGAGGTGATGCGCGACCACGCCGACAACTGCGTGATCATCTGCGGCATCGAGAACGTCGATCCGATGGGGGTGCACACCGGCGACTCCATCACGGTGGCCCCGATCCAGACGCTGACCGACGTCGAGTACCAGGAGATGCGCAACTCGGCGCTCGCCTGCATCCGGCGCGTCGGCGTCGAGACCGGCGGCTCGAACGTGCAGTTCGCCGTCGAGCCCGCGACCGGTCGCCAGGTCGTGATCGAGATGAATCCTCGCGTGTCGCGATCGTCGGCGCTGGCGTCGAAGGCGACCGGGTTCCCGATCGCGAAGATCGCCGCTCGGCTGGCGGTGGGCTACACCCTCGACGAGATCCCCAACGACATCACGAAGACGGCGACGTTGTCGACTCCCGCGAGCTTCGAGCCGGTGATCGACTACGTGGTCACCAAGATCCCGAGATGGGCGTTCGAGAAGCTGCCCGGCACATCCGGCGTGCTCGGCACGCAGATGCAGTCGGTCGGCGAGGTGATGGCCATCGGACGCACCTTCCCCGAGAGCCTCCAGAAGGCGTTGCGGTCGCTCGAACAGGGCCGACTCGGACTGGGTTGCGATCCCGCCGAAGCGCAGCTCGACGAACTCTCCGACGACGAGCTGCTCGCGCAGGCCGCGATCCCGACCGCCGATCGCATCCAGCACGTCGGCGAGCTGTTGCGTCGTGGTGTACCGATCGACGTCGTGTACGAGTCGACGTTCATCGATCCGTGGTTCCTCGACCAGGTGTCGATGATCACCGAGGAGCGGGTGGTACTGGCGGAGACCGGATTCCATGACATGACGCGGCGGTCGTGGCGGCGTGCCAAGCGGCTCGGTTTCTCCGACGGTCAGCTCGCCCATCTCTGGGCGGTACCGGAGGACGACGTGCGCGCTGCTCGTGAGGCGGCGGGCGTGGTGCCCACCTACAAGACGGTCGACACCTGTTCCGCCGAGTTCCCGGCGGCGACGCCGTACCACTACTCGACCTACGAGGACGAGAACGAGGTGCGCTCCTCCGGTGCCCGCAAGGTCGTCATCCTCGGCTCGGGTCCGAACCGCATCGGTCAGGGCATCGAGTTCGACTACTGCTGCGTGCACGCGTCGTTCGCACTGCGCGACGCCGGCTTCGAGACGATCATGGTCAACTGCAATCCAGAGACCGTGTCGACCGACTACGACACCTCGAGCCGGCTGTACTTCGAGCCGCTCACCAAGGAAGACGTGCTCAACGTGATCGCCGTCGAGCAACCCGAGGCGATCATCGTGTCGCTCGGCGGGCAGACGCCGCTCAAATTGGCCGGTCTGATCCCGCCGGAACTGGTCGCGGGGACCTCGCCCGACTCGATCGATGCCGCCGAGGACCGCCAACGCTGGAACGCGATCTGCGACGAACTGCGGATCCCGCAGCCTCCGGGCGGAACTGCGATCGACCTCGAGCAGGCACTGTCGATCACCGACGAGATCGGATTCCCCGTGCTGGTCCGGCCGAGCTACGTGCTCGGCGGACGCGCGATGCAGATCGTCCACGACCGCAACCACCTCGCTCGTGCCATGGAAGAGCTCGCCGGCTTCGGCAGCCTCGGCAAGGAGGGCGGGTTGTCGGCAGAACGCCCCGTGCTCATCGACCGATTCCTCGCCGATGCCACCGAGGTCGACGTCGACGCGATCCGCGACCACACCGGTGAGGTCCTGATCGGCGGTGTGATGGAGCACGTCGAGGAAGCCGGCGTGCACTCTGGCGACTCGGCGTGTGCGCTGCCGCCACCGACGTTGGCGCCGTGGGTCGTCGAGGTGATCGAGTCGTACACGGCAGCGATCGCCAAGCACCTCGACGTCCGTGGCCTGATCAACGTCCAGTACGCCGTGGTCGGCACGACGGTCTACGTGATCGAGGCGAATCCTCGAGCGAGCCGCACTGTGCCGTTCGTCGCCAAGGCGACCGGCGTCCCCCTTGCGAAGGTGGCGACACGTGTGATGCTCGGTGCCACGCTCGCCGAGCTGCGCACCGAAGGTCTTCTGCGTGAACCGGTCGGCGGGCACGTTGCGGTCAAGGAAGCGGTGATGCCCTTCAACCGTTTCCCCGAGGTCGATCCGGCCCTCGGTCCCGAGATGCGCTCGACGGGTGAAGTGATGGGCATCGCGGACTCCTTCGGGAGGGCGTTCTACAAGGCCGAGCTCGCGGCCGGCACGATCCTGCCCACGACCGGGACGGTCTTCCTGTCGCTCGCTGACCCCGACAAGCCCGCCGGGCTGGTGGTCGCCAAACGATTCCGTGCGCTGGGGTTGGGGATCGCAGCGACCGAAGGCACCGCCGAGTATCTCGCTGCGTTCGACTCTCCGGTCGACCAGGTCGTCGCGAAGGTGCAGGAGATCGGCGACGACGGCGTCGCCGGGATCACGGCCGTCGACCTGATCGCCGAGGGGAAGATCAGCTTCGTGGTCAACACCCCGAGAGGGGCGCTGGGGCGCAGCGACGGCGAACAGATCCGCAAAGCGGCCAGCCTGCACCGGGTGAGCTGCGTGACCACCGTCAACGCAGCCCTGGCCGCGGTACGAGGACTGTCGGAACGCGAGGGCGAGGTGCTCACGGTGAAGACGCTCCAGGAATACCACTCGATGACGGAGTACCACGGCACATGATCGGCGAGCGGTGATCGACACCAGCGTCGTCGTCGGGAGCGTCACACTTCATGCCCCTGTGATGACGGCATCGGGAACCGCCGGATACGGCACCGAGCTGGGCGGGCATCTCGAGCTCGCTGCGCTCGGTGCGGTGGTCACCAAGTCGCTCGCTGCGTACGAATGGCCTGGCAATCCTGCGCCACGGTTGCATCCCACGCCGCAGGGCATGATGAACGCCGTCGGACTCCAGGGCCCGGGTTTGCAGTACTGGCTCGACCACGTCGTCGGCGATCTGGTCGCGTCCGGTGCCACGATCGTGGCGAGCATCTGGGGCCGCAGCGTCGAGGACTATGCGCAGGCTGCAGCACTGCTGGCGACCGCCCCGCCCGAAGTGGTCGCGGTCGAGGTGAACCTCTCGTGTCCCAACCTCGAGGGTCGGGGCTCGATCTTCGCCCACGACGCTGCGCTGTCGGCCGAGGTGATCTCCTCGACGGCCGCGTGCAGTCGTCCCCGTTGGGCGAAGCTCAGTGCCAACACCGACCGCATCATCGACGTTGCCGAGGCGGTGATGGGTGCCGGTGCCGAGGCGGTGACCTGCATCAACACCCTGCTCGGGCTCGCCTACGATCCGAAGTCGCTCGCACCGACGCTCGGCGCCGGTGGGGGCGGTCTGTCCGGACGGGCGATCCATCCGGTCGCCGTCCGGGCGGTCCATGACGTCCACCGGGCGCTGCCCGAGGTCCCGATCGTCGGTGTCGGCGGTGTCGCATCGGCCTGGGACGCAGTCGAACTGCTGCTGGCCGGAGC
>JBGTIA010000113.1:0-2828 GCA_041745835.1 Ilumatobacteraceae bacterium
GCAGCGGCCGACCGGCCGGGGCGGTAGCCGGGAAGAGTCAGGACCGCCGAGCGGGGGCGGCCGCTCACAGGTTGCCGCGGCGTTCCTGCTCGTGCTCGATCGATTCGAACAGCGCCTTGAAGTTGCCCTCGCCGAAGCCGGTGGCGCCGCCGCGTTGGATGATCTCGATGAACACGGTCGGGCGGTCGGTGATCGGCTCGGTGAAGAGTTGCAGGAGGTGGCCGTCGCTCTCGTTGTCGACGAGGATGCCGAGCTGCTGGAGGGCGTCCCACGGCATGTCGAGGAAGCCGAGCCGGTTGCGCACGTCGTTGAAGTACTCCTCGTTCGCCTCGAGGAAGCGCACGCCACGGGCGCGGAGCGCGGTGATCGCCTGGACGATGTCGTTCGTGCCGAGTGCGATGTGCTGCACGCCCGGCCCGCGGTAGGTGTCGAGGTACTCCTGGATCTGGCTGCGCTTGAGCCCCTCGGCGGGTTCGTTGAGCGGCATCGTGACACCGGCGTCGTTGGTCATCACCGTCGATCGCAGGGCGCTGTACTCGGTTGCGATCTGGTGCTCGTCGAAGTGGCGGAGCTGCCGGAAACCCATCACGTCCTCGTAGAACGCGACCCACCCGTCGAGCTTGCCGGCCTCGACGTTCCCGACGACATGGTCGATGCGCTGCAGGCCGACCGGGGGTCCGATCGGCACGGGCGGCAGGCCGGTGGTGACGTAGCCGGGGCAGTAGTGGCCGGAGTAGTCGCTGCGGTCGACGAAGGTGTGCTTGGTCTCGCCGTAGGTGCCGATCGCCGCGAGGCGCAGCGTGCCGTGCTCGTCGGTGAGCTCGTACGGCTCGCGCATCGAGCGGGCGCCGCGAGCAAT
This sequence comes from Ilumatobacteraceae bacterium, assembly GCA_041745835.1. Lineage (GTDB taxonomy): Bacteria > Actinomycetota > Acidimicrobiia > Acidimicrobiales > Ilumatobacteraceae > Sva-07. The sequence continues at coordinate 860 of JBGTIA010000113.1, forward strand.
GGCGGCCTCGTAGGTGGCGGTTGCATCGTCGACGACGAACGCGAGGTCCTGGGCGCCGTCGCCGTGCTCGCGCACATGCGTCCAGATCGGCGAGTCGGGGGTGAGCCCGGCGGTGACCACGAAGCGGATGTCGCCCTGCTCGAGCAGATACGACGCCACGTCGTCTCGACCCGTCTCCGGGCCGGCGTAGGCCGTGACCTCGAATCCGAACGCCGCAGTCAGGAAGCCGGCGGTGGCGCGAGCGTTGCCGACGTAGAACTCGATCGAGTCCCACCCTTGCAAGCGCGAGGCCGGTGCCGTCCCGCTGTCGTTCGTGTTGTTGTGCGTATCGGTGTCGGTCGTGCTGTTGGTCATCGTCATGTCGGTTCCCCCAGATGGTCGAACCGCAAGGCTCTCGCGATCAGACAGAACGATCAATGGCAATCCCGATCACTGCGCAATCTGTCTAGGCTCGCCCGATGAGGTGCGTCAGAAGTGGGCATAATGACCAGTGACACGTGGGACGACCTCGATGCTCGCCTGATCGGTCTGCTGCGGTCCGCACCCAACCTGCCGGTGGTCGAGATGGCGCGTCGGCTCGACGTTGCGCGGGGAACGGTGCAGGCACGACTCGATCGGATGGTCCGCGACGGGCTGATCGTGGGTTTCGGGCCGGACCTCGACCGCTCGGCGGCCGGCTATGGCGTGCTCGCATTCGTCACGCTCGAGATCGCGCAGGGAAGCGACGCCCAGATCCTCGCCGGCCTCGACGACATCGCCGAGGTACTGGAGGCGCACGCCGTCACCGGCCCCGGCGACCTCCACCTGCGAATCGTCGCCCGCTCCAACGAACACCTGCACGACGTGTTGCAGCGCATCCTCGAGCTGCCGGGCATCACCCGCACCGAGACCCACCTCGCGCTGAACACGTCGATCGACCGGACCGTCGCCGACCTCGTGGCTCGCGGTCGCTGATTGCCGTTCTCGTGAACAACTCCACCTCTGAGAGGTGGAGTTGTTCACGAGATGCTGGACGAGGGGCGGCGCCAGACGCTCACGTGGGAGGGACTGTCGCCGGTGAACGGCGAACGGTCCCAGTCGGCCCAACGATGCTCCAGTGTCATGCCCGCGATCCGCGCCATCAGATCGAGCTCGGACGGCCACACGTACCTGAACGGCGCGGTGAACTCCTCGAAGGTGCCGTCGACGGTGCGGTGGAAATGCCGCGTGCGCGAGATCTGGAGATGCGTGCGATCGAGGAAGTCGTCGATGCCGATGTAGTCCTCGCCGACCGTGAACGGCACCGCGACGGCGCCCGGCGGGAGGCGACGCAGTGCGGGCACCCCATTCTCGATCACGAACCGACCGCCGGGCGAAAGGTGGCGCGCCGCGTTCTGGAAGCAGGCGACCTGCTCGTCCTGCGTCGTGAGATTCGTGATCGTGTTGAACACGAGGTACACGAGCGAGAACTCACCGTCCACCCGGGTGGTCGCCATGTCGCCCTCCACGGTGTGGACGCCGGCGGCACCGGGAGCGCGACGGAACTCCGCGAGCATGTCGGCCGACAGCTCGATGCACGACACGTTCACCCCGCGAGCGGCGAGGGGCAGTGCCACCCGCCCCGTGCCGACGGCGAACTCGAGCACCCGCCCACCGGCGGCCAGCGACTGCAGGCAGTCCACGGTCGGATCGATGACCTCGGGCTCGAACATGTGAGCGACGGTGTGGTCGTACGTGCGGGCAACGTCGCCGACGAAGCGGTTCTCGGGCATCACCGCAGCGTGGTTCGCGGACCGCTCCGCGGGCAACCACGTTTCCGGCGCATCCACCTCACCCGACGAGGATTGCCCCCGCGAGATGGTGGAACACTGTCGGCGTGACCAAGATCCGATCGAGAAGTTCCAGCCGCGTCCGCGACCGCCGTGGCGCATCGGGCGGTGGCGGCGGCAGCGGTTTCGGCTTCCCGATGGGCGGCCGTGGTGGCGGCGGT
>JBGTIA010000114.1:0-15218 GCA_041745835.1 Ilumatobacteraceae bacterium
CCGACCGGCCTCGGCCGAGCAGATGGATGCTCGCCGCCACGGCGACGACGCTCACGATCAGGAATCCGATCACCCCCGACGCCTGCAGCGCCACGGCCGCGAAGGCGCCGGCGGCCCAGGAGAACTGGAAGCGTGTCTCGAACACGGCGAACGCACGGCCCTGATTCGCTCCGGGCGCCTCTCGCTGCACGATGCTCTCGAAGTTGAGGCGCCCGAGCGCCGCCATCAGATTGAGCACTGCGGCGAGCACGACTCCACCGATCGGACCGCCCAGCGCAGCCACGGCCAGCCCGGCACCGGCGCACACCAGCAAGGCAGCGCTCAGCATCGTCTCCTCACGAACGCGCTCGCGCAGCAGTGACGCCGTTGCGTTGCCCGCCATCGAGGCAAGCGCTGACACACCGACGACGGCAGCGAACCAGAGCGTGCCCTGGTCCTGCGAGCGCAACCAGAAGGCAAGATGGAAGAACGTGAAGCCGACCAGACCTCGCAGCACCGTCATGGCGATCGCGCCGAGTTGGATGTTCGACGAGTGCAGCTGGCGGGTCTCGACGGCATCGACGTCGTCGGCGGCGACCACATCCGAAGACAACCGGGTCGCAGCAACCAGTGCGCCGACGAACAGCAGCGCGCCGTACACCAACGTCGCCGGCGCCCCGACCACCTGCAGCAGGATGCCGGCGGGTACGACCGCTACGGCTCCGGTGATGCCGGCGATCAATCCCAACTTCGAGTTGGCCTCGACGAGTTCGTCCTCGGACCGAACCGTCGACGGCACGATGGCCGACTTCGAGACCGCATAGGTCTTCTGCAGCACGAGCGATGCGAACACCAGCGGGAACAGGGCGAGCGCGTCGAGGTACTGCGCCATCAGCAGCGTCAGCACCACGCGTGACAGCGCCACAACCTGGATCACGAACTTGCGGCCACCTGCCACCCGGTCGATCAGCGGCCCGATCAACGGGGCGACGACGAGGAACGGCGCGAACCCGATCACGAGGAAGAGCAGGACGCGAGACCGGGCCGCGTCGAGATCGATGTCGAAGAACAACGAATCGGCGAGCGCAACCACCATGGCGGCATCGCCACCCATCATCAGCGCATGGGTGATGGCCAGCCGACGGAACTTGGATGCGGGCCGTTGCTGCGCGGCGTTCACCCGGTTCACCGAGCCGATCCTAGGTGAGGACAATCACCGGCCCGAGCCGGTGCAACAGTTTCAGGTTCGTTCGTACTTGTAGCCGAGGCCACGGATCGTCACGATCCGGGTCGGTGTTGCCGGGTCGACCTCGACCTTGCTGCGCAGCCGCTTGACGTGCACGTCGAGGGTCTTGGTGTCGCCGACGTAGTCGTTGCCCCACACCCGGTCGATCAAGGTCTCGCGGGGCAGCACTCGGCCGGCGTTGGCCAACAGGATGTGGAGCAGCTCGAACTCCTTGAGCGGCAGGGACAGTTCCTGTCCACCCACGGACACCCGGTGCTCCTCCGGATCGAGCGAGACGTCGCCGACCTGCACGACGCCAGGCGTGAACGCAACGGCTCCACCGCCTCCCGATCCGTTCAGTTCGGTTCGGCGGAGCACCGCACGCATTCGTGCGACCAGCTCGCGCAGGCGGTACGGCTTGGTGACGTAGTCGTCGGCGCCGACCTCCAGACCGACGACCGTGTCGATCTCAGCGCCCTTGGCGGTAACCATGATGATCGGCACCTGCGTCTTCTTGCGGAGCTGCCGGCACACGTCGATCCCGCTGATCTTCGGCAGCATCACGTCGAGCAGCACGATGTCGGGCTGCGTCGCGTCGAACAACTCGAGCGCCTCGACGCCGTCGACGGCGACGACCACCTCGAATCCCTCGCGTCGCAGGCCGATCGTCAGCGCCTCGACGAAGCTCGCCTCGTCCTCGACGACGAGCACGGTTCCTTCACTCACGCCGTGGCCTGCTCTCTTGGTTGGTGCTGGGGGTGACCGCAGTGACATCGTCCTCGTCGGGTGCCGGCAGCACCATCGTCGCAGGCAGTCGGAGCACGAACGTCGAGCCCTCGCCTTCCTGCGACGACACCAGCACCTCGCCGCCATGATTGGTGGCGACGTGCCGAACGATCGACAGGCCCAATCCGGTGCCGCCCGTGTCACGGCTGCGCGCTTTGTCGACGCGATAGAACCGTTCGAAGACCCGGTCGAGATCGCTGGTCGGGATCCCCACGCCCTGATCGGCGACCATCACTTCGACTGCCACGTCGTCGACCCGTGTCCTGAGCTGGACGACATCGCCCGGATGGCTGTACTTGACGGCGTTCTCGACCAGGTTGCCGACAGCGGACACGAGCTGGAGCTCATCGCCCCGGATCCAGAGCTCGCTCGGCATGTCGAGCGCGGCAATCTCCACACCGCGTCCGGCGTCGACCGCCCGGCCGCGACCGATGGCGGCGCGCACCACGGCAATGAGGTCGACGGCGGTGTCACCGGGACGGGTCGACTCGATCTGGGAGAGCTTGAGCAGGTCGTCGATCGTCCTCACTGCGCGGTGCGACTCCTCGACGAGATGGTCGGCCAGACGGCGCACGATCTCCGGGTCGTTCTCGTCCATCAATGCCTCGGCCAGGACGGCGACCGCACCCACCGGCGTCTTGAGCTCGTGCGAGATGTTGGTGACGAAGTCGGTGCGCATGGCATCGGTGCGCATCCGTTCGCTGACGTCGCGGATCGTCGCGACGGCACCGCCGTCGGGAATCGGATCGGCCGCGACCTCCACCCACGAACGCGGCGGACCGTGGAGTTCGACGACACGACGGACCCGATCGCCGGCACGAGTCTGCGAGAGGATCGCTGCGAGGTGATCGTCCAGGACGAGTCCCACGTGCGTCCCGCGGGTGGACTGCGCAGCAGCGTTCCGGTACACCACGGCGCCGGAACCGGACGCAATGACGACACCGATTTCGAGATGATCGACCGCCTCGGTGAGTCTGAGCGCGATGTTGGCGGGATCGACCACTTCGAGCGCCACCGGCGAAGCAGCAGGCGTCGATTGACGTGATGATCGCGCCAGGCAGATTGTCACACCCAAGCCGACGCCGAGCGCAAGCGCCAACAGGAGAGGGAGCATGGGTCAGCCCGGGACCTCCGGCCCGGGTGGCGTCACTGCCGGAATCTCGTTCCCGCTCTCTGCGTACGGATGCGTCGGGAGCCAACCCGTTGCGATGTAGCGCGTGTGACCGGCGACGTTGACAGCGTGGTCGCCGATGCGCTCGTAGAACCGCGCCACCAAGCCCAACTGCACGCCGACCTGCAGGTCGATCCGGCTCGACGAGTGGCTCTCGAAGATCGTCTGGATGAACTGGCGGTGCAGATCGTCGAGATACAGATCCATGTCGTACAGCGCCGCCGCACGGGTGTCGTCGGCGAGCAGGTACGCCTCGGTGGTCTCCTTGAACAGCAGTTGAGCCTGGTTGCCCATCTTCTGGATGAGCCCGCGCAGATGACTGTCGAGCTCGTGGCTGTAGATACGCCGGGCGGCCTTGGCGATGTTGGCGCACAGGTCGGCCGATCGCTCGACGTCGGCGATGATCTTGATCGCCGCGACCAGCTGACGCAGGTCACTGGCGACCGGCTGCTGGAGCGCGATCAGGCGGAAGCACGCTTCCTCGAGCTCCCTGGACCGGCGGTCGTACTCCTCGTCGCCGAGCACGAGGTACTCCGCGCCTTCCAGGTCGGACGACAGCAGGATCTGGGTCGCCCGGGGCACGAGTTCGGTGACCCCCGCCGACAGGCGTGCGATGCCGTCACGGATCTCGGCGAGCTGGTCGTGGAACTCGCGACGCAGTTCCTCGCTCATCAGCCGAACCGTCCCGTGACGTAGCGCTCGGTCCGCTCGTCCGACGGATTCGAGAAGATCTTCTCGGTGCGGTCGTACTCCACGAGGATACCAGTACGGGTATCAGAGGTCTCGTTGACCTCGACCGAGTAGAACGCCGTCATGTCGCTCACACGAGCAGCCTGCTGCATGTTGTGCGTGACGATGATGATCGTGTACTCGGCCTTGATCTCCTCCATCAGTTCCTCGATCTTGCCGGTGGCGATCGGATCGAGGGCCGAACACGGTTCGTCCATGAGGATCACGTCGGGTTCGACGGCGATGGCACGGGCGATGCACAGCCGCTGCTGCTGACCGCCCGACATGCCCATCGCCGAAGCCTTGAGGCGGTCCTTCACCTCGTCCCACAGCGCCGCACGACGCAGCGACGACTCGACGATGTCGTCGAGCTCGGACTTCTTCTTCACGCCGCTGATGCGCGGGCCGAAGGCGAGGTTGTCGTAGATCGACTTCGGGAACGGGTTCGGCTTCTGGAACACCATGCCGATGCGGCGCCGGACCTCGACGGCGTCGATGCCCGAGCTGTACAGGTCGATCCCGTGGTACGTGATGCTCCCCTCGACCCGCGCGGACTCGATCAGGTCGTTCATCCGGTTGAAGCAGCGCAGCACGGTGGACTTACCGCAACCCGACGGGCCGATGAATGCAGTGATCTCGTTCTTCGCGATGTCGAAGGTGACGTCGCGGACCGCGAGGAAGTCGCCGTAGTAGACGTGCAGGTCGTCGGCGACGAACACCGCCTCTTTTGCCGACGACGGGGCTGCGGCTGCCGCCGTCCCCGTCGATTTCGTGTCATCCGTGGTGATCTCCACGTTGGCGTCCTTCCTGGTAGCTGATTGCTGAGGGGTGTTCGAGGATGTGGTCACCGGGTCACCACTTTCGTTGATAACGATTGCGCAGCCAGATGGCAAGGGCGTTCATGAACAGTACGAGCACCATCAGCACGACCGACGCAGCGGCGGTCAACTCACGGAAGTCTTCACCGGGCTGGCGGGCGTACGAGAAGATGACCACCGGCATGGCCGTGAACGCCGAGCCGAGCTGGTCGAAGAACGACTGGTCACCGGTTCGCAGCAGACCCGTTGCGGCACCGACGAGCAGGATCGGCGCTGCTTCTCCGGCCGCACGGGCCAAGGAGAGGACGACACCGGTCAGGATGCCGGGCGCTGCGGCGGGAAGCACGTGGCTGCGTGTCGTCTCCCAGCGCGTGGCGCCGACGCCGAACGCTCCTTCGCGCACGCTGTACGGAACCGCCCGCAGTGCCTCGGACGCCGTGATGATCACGATCGGGAGGACCAGCGCCGACAGCGCCAGTCCACCCGCCCACACCGTGCTGCCGAGTCCGAACGTCTGCACGAAGATCGCCAGACCGAGCAGGCCGTACACGATCGACGGGACGCCGGCGAGGTTGCGCACGTTGAGCCGGGTGAACGCGGCGAGCCGCGACTTGCCGGCATACTCCTCGAGGTACACGGCGCATGCGGTCCCGAGGGGAATCGCCACGACCGCCACGATCAACGCAAGCTGGATCGTGCCCTTGATGCCCTGCCAGACACCCGCCTGGGCGGCATTGGCGGAGTTGAGGGGTCCGGTCAGGAAGTCACCTGGCCGCTCCGTCCAGATGGGCCAGCTCCTCCGGATCAGGTCGAAGATCAGGACGCCGAGGATGAGCAACGATCCGAACAACGCCAGAATCAGGAGCCCCTCGATGATCTTGCCCTTGATGTCGCGATGACCTGCCGACACGCCGGCCGTGACCGCAGCAGCAGTGTCTCCGCCGATGGACTGTGGTGTGGAGAGCGGCATCAGTACTCCTCTCGCAACTTGGTGACCAGTCGGTCGCTGACGAAGTTGAGCAGCAAGGTCATGAAGAACAACAGGAGCCCGACGAAGTAGAGGCTCTGGAAGGCGTTGTTGTCGCCGGCGACCTGGTCGCTGCCGAAGCCGAGCGCCGCCATCGCAGCGGTCATCGTCTGGCCGGGCTGGAGAGGATCGAGGCTGAACAGACCGCCGCCGGTGGCCCCAGCTGCGATGGCGACGACCATCGTCTCGCCGATCGCTCGCGAGACGCCGAGGATCAACGCGGCGATGACCCCGGAGATCGCGGCCGGAAACACGACCTTGAACGTCGATTGCCAACGGTTGGCACCGAGACCGTACGACGCCTCGCGAAGTGCGAGCGGAACCGCCGACATCGCATCCTCGGCGACCGAGGCAATGATCGGGATCGTGAGGATGCCGACGCCGATGCCGGCAGCGGCGAGCGTAAACGCAGCGTTGGCACCGGAGAACAGGTTCACGACGATGTTCGGGTTGATGTACGCAATGGCGAAGTAGCCGAGCACCACGCTGGGTACGCCGGCAAGGATCTCGAGGATCGGCTTGACCGTCTTGCGGACCTTGGGCCGGGCGTACTCCGACAGGTAGATCGCTGCGCCCAGGCCCAGCGGCACGGCAACGAGCATGGCGATGCCGGTGACAATGAGGGTCCCGACGACCAGTGTGCCGATGTCGAACATGCCCCGGCGCGGGAACCACCCGATGGTGAAGAGGGCGCCGAGCCCGTCGTCCGTATCGGCGATGCCCTGGAGAAAGCTGACGGCATCGACGACCAGTGTGGCGATGATCGCGAACGTGACGGCGAACGTCGTGACCGCCGAAGCGATGAAGAAGTACTTCATCGCTCGGTCGACAGCCTTGCGTCTCGGGTCGATGCGGAGATCGCTGGCAGAGCGGATCTCGGTGTTGGAGAGAGCCATTGGGTCCTGACGGTCCTTGTGCGAAGTCGGGCGACGGCGTGGGCCCGGCGGAATGCAAGCTACTCGCGTCCACGTCGGACAAGCTGCGGCGCCGACCCCTCGAGGGGTCGGCGCCGAACAGCCTCAGGGGGAACTCAGCCGAAGCGGGTGCCGGTCTCGCGCTCTTCCCAGACGCGCTGCGTCTCGGCGAGTACCTCGTCACTCACCTGCACGTAGGGAACCTGGTCGGCTCCCGTACCGACGAGGGTGGTGATCGCCTCGTTGACGTAGAAGTCCACGTACCCTTCGAGGGCGGGGTTGGCCTCGAGGGCGGGCACGCTGACGTAGATGAGCAGGTCGCGGGCGATCGGGAACTCCGCCGACGCAATCGTCTCGGGCGTCGGCTCGATGCAGCCGTCGCCGCCGTCGATCGCCAGCGGCTTCACCGTGTCGAGGTTCTCCTCGACGAAGGCGAAACCGACCCACCCGAGCGACGTCGGGTTGGCCGCAATGCCCTCGATGATCACGTTGTCGTTCGGGCTGGCGGTGTAGTCGGGCCGCACGTTGGCGTCCTCGACACCGAGCTCCTCACCCACGCTCTCGATGACGATCTCGACGAATGTGTCGAACGTTCCCGACTCCTCGCCGGGGGCGGTCACCGTGAGCGTCGCATCCGGGTACGGCGTGTTGACGGCACCGAGATCGGTCACCGTGGCGCCGATCTCATCGGCGGCGGCCGACGCATCGGCCCAGTTGCTGATGCCTGTGGCATCGGGGCCCAGCAGCGCATACAAGTCGACGAAGCTCAGGCACTCGACGGCATCGTTCTGCGCCGACGTGATGACCGACAGACCGTCGACGGCGACGACGAGCTCGATGAACTCGATGCCGTTGGCCTCGCAGTCTGCGGCCTCTTCCTCGCGGATCGGGCGGGAGGCGTCGGAAATGTCGGCCTCGCCGTTGCAGAACTTCGCGAAGCCGTCACCCGTGCCGGGACCTTCGACCGTGATCGCCACAGCCGAGTTCAGGTCGGCAAAGGCGTTGCCCGCTGCGATCGAGATCGGCTCGACAGTCGAGGATCCCGTCACGATGATGCTGCCCGACAGACCGCCGCCTTCAGCGGGAGCGTCGGTGGTCTCGGCCATGTCCTCGGTGGTGTCGGTCATCTCCTCGGTGGTGTCGGGAGCATCGGTCGCGGCGGGCGTCGAGGTGTCGTCGTCGCTGCCGCATGCTGCGGCAACGAGGGTCAGTGCGAGGGCGCCTGCAAGAATGCGGCGTTTGGGAGTGTTCACGTTTGGAACTCCATTCGTTGGGGATCAGGGTGGTGTTCTGTCATGAGTTTGGTCATCTGCTGTTCACGCGCCGTCGGTCTTCTCCGGGGCACGGCGGGCAACCTAAGGAACCGAAGTGAACCCCAATGGTGGAACAGGTGAACGAGAGGTGAACGGATACCGACGATCCGGCGAACGATCTCTGGATCGGCTCAAGAACGGCCGGTGAGCTGCTGTTCGACCATCCAGCGGTACATCCGCTCCTGGCTGTGCGGCTCGAACGCGTCGGTCGGCCCGATCCGGGCCCAGCTGTTGTCCGGTTGCAGTTCCCAGCCCACGACGTCGTCGGCCAGGGCGAAGTCGAGCGTCTGGTCGAGGGCGGCAGTGTGGCGAGGATGCTCGATTGGCACCATCACCTCGACGCGGCGGTTCAGGTTGCGCGGCATCAGGTCGGCGGAGCCGATGAGGTACACGGCGTCGGAGCTGGCGCTCGCGAGCCGCTCACCGTGCACCACGTTGCCGTGGCCGAACCGGTAGATGCGGCTGTGTTCGAGGTACCGGCCGAGGATGCTTCGCACCCGGATCGTCTCGGAGATCCCGGGGACGCCGGCACGCAGACAGCAGACCCCTCGCACGACCATGTCGATGCGCGTGCCCGCGGCGCTGGCGGCGTACAGCGTTTCGATCATCTCGTCGTCGGCGATCGAGTTGCACTTCAGCACGATGTGGCCGTCCTCACCGAACGATGCTTCGTGCTCGATCAGGTCGACGAGCTGGCGGCGCAGGTCGCGAGGCGCGACGAGCAGGTTGCGGTAGTCGTCGGAGCGGCTGTAGCCGGTGAGGTGGTTGAACAGCTGCGTGGCGTCGTCGCCGATGTCGGCAGCGCAGGTGAGCACTCCGATGTCCTCGTAGACCTTGGCGGTCTTGGCGTTGTAGTTGCCGGTGCCGATGTGGACGTAGCGGCGCAACTGGTCGCCGTCGTCGCGGACCACCAGCGCCACCTTGCTGTGGGTCTTCAACCCGACCATGCCGTACACCACGTGGACGCCGGCTCGCTCGAGCTGGCGTGCCCACTGCACGTTGTTCGCCTCGTCGAAGCGCGCCTTGAGTTCCACCAGTACGGCCACCTGCACACCGCGCTCGGCGGCGCGGATGAGGCTGCGGATGATCGCACTGTCGCCGCCTGCGCGGTACAGCGTCATCTTGATCGACTGCACCTTGCGGTCGTCGGCGGCCTGCGAGATGAAGGCCTCGACGCTGGTGGCGAAACTCTCGTACGGGTGATGCACCATGACGGCACGGTGACGCATGACGTCGAAGATCGGTCGATCGATCTCCTCCGCTGCCTGGATCCGGCCCGCGGTCACCGCCGGCCATGGTTCGTCCTTCAGGTCGGGACGGTCGAGCTCGAGCAGCTGCCACAGGAAACTCAGGTCGAGCGGCGCCCGATGGAACGTGACGTCGTCCATCGTGAGTTCGAGCTCGCGGACGAGCAGCTCGAGCACCTCGGCGCCGATGTCGTGCGACACCTCGAGACGAACCGCCTTGTTGAACCGACGGCGCCGGAGCTCCATCTCGACGGCTTCGAGGAGGTCGTCGGCTTCCTCTTCTTCCAGGGTGAGGTCGGCGTTGCGGCTCACTCGGAACGGTGCCCAGTCCTCGATGATCATCCCGACGAAGAGCCGATCGAGCTTGGCGGCGATCAGCTGCTCGACCGGGAGGTAGCGGCCAGGCGTGAGCGGAACCAGGCGCGGGAACAGGCTGGGCACCTTCAGCCGGGCGAAGCGACGATCGCCTGTCTCCGGGTCGGCCACGTTGACCGCCAGCGAGAGCGCGAGGTCGGAGATGTAGGGAAACGGGTGCCCGGGGTCGACGGCGAGCGGGGTGAGCACCGGGAAGACCCGTTCGTCGAACCAGCCGTCGAGGTCGACGCGTTCGTCGTCGGTGACGTCGTCCCACGAGATGATGTCGATGCCGGCGGCTCGCAGCTCGGGCACGAGCCGATCGGCGAAGGCGCCGTCGATGCGGTCGACGAATTCGAGCACCCGGTGACCGATCTCGGCCAGCGTCTGTGCGGGCGTGCGGCCGTCGGGCGACGGGCGATCGATGCCGGCGACGATCTGGTCCTTCAGGGCGGCGACGCGCACCTGGAAGAACTCGTCGAGGTTGGTGGCAGCGATCGCAGAGAACTTGGCGCGCTCGAGCAGCGGGATCCCGGGCTCGGTGGCGAGCTGCACGACTCGGTCGTTGAACTGGATCCAGCTCAGCTCTCGGTTGAGGAAGCGCTCGTCGGTCATCGCTGCAGGCTCGTTCCTACCGGGTCCGCCTCACCATCGGTACGGAGCTCAGGCGTCGTCCTCGGCGTAGCCGAGATCCCATTCGATGGTGATCAGCTCGCGCTCGGCGTCACGGACGATGCGTTCGCGATTGCGTCGGAACTGCGGGTCGTCACGTGGGAGTAGCACCAGACGGGCGAGCACACGAGCGCGGAACTCGTCGAGCACCTGACGGTCACCCCAGTCGCCGTAGACCTCCCAGTGTGGTGCCACCGGGCCGTGATACACGATGCGGGCGTGGGCCCGCGGGGCCTGGGTCTCGAGGTCGGTCATGACCGCCGACTCTATCGGCCCCAGTCGCGACCGGTCGGCCGTGAACTGGCAGCGGATGTTGGCATCAACATTACGGACGTGTTACGTTTTGCCATCGAACACGCAACAATGCGTCCCCAACATTCTCTTACCTCGACCGTCCACACTGCAACGGGTTCCGAATCCGCAACGTCCGGGAAGTGCGGAACCAACAGGGCTCTCCGAGCGTCCAAACACACTCCACGCACGAACTCCTCCACACGAACTCCTCCACACGAACCACCCCGCAGGAAGGGTCATCATGGCCAAGCTCACCGTCCGCTCCGAGCAGATCCCGATCGACACGGCGCACATCCCCCACGACCCTGACTCCGCCACGGCCTGGATGGCCGACGGCAACTGCCGGCTGCACCCGCCCGCCACGTTCTTCCCCAGCGACGGCGTCGGCGTCGACCGCGCCCGCAAGATCTGCAAGGACTGCCCGGTGATCTCGACCTGCCTCGAGTTCGCGCTCGAAGAACGGATCGAACACGGCGTGTGGGGCGGCTGCAGCGAGCGTGAACGTCGCCGCATCCTCAAGCGCCGCCGCATCGACGCCACCGTCTGACCCAGCTCCACGAGCGGGCGATGAGCGACAGGCCGCCATTCGGGCGGTTCGCTCATCACCTCGACGCGAAGTTTGGGAGCGATGAGCGAATAGCCGCCATCAGGGCGGTTGGCTCATCGCTGCGCTGATCGTGACCGACTACTTGAGGTCGTCGGAGGTGCTGCTCGACGGGGCCGAGCTGGTGTCGTTCGGCTTGTCGGCGTCAGCGATCCCGTCCTTGAACTCCTTCTGGGCCTTGCCGAGGTTGCGAGCGAGCTTGGGCAGCTGTGAGCCGCCGAAGAGCACGAGCACCACGATCAAGATGATTATCCACTCGGGACCACCTGGCATGCCCACACGCTACCCCATCTCGCACGAGCCCATGCAGCGCGCCGACGGGATGTCGGAGCTGCCCGAGCTTCGGGGCGGGGCTCAGGCGGTGATCGTGCTGCGGGCGACCTGCGCCCGCTGCCGGCGGATCCGACGGCGCTCACGTTCGGACAGACCGCCCCAGATTCCGAACTTCTCGCCGTTCTGCAACGCGAACTCGAGGCAGTCGTGTCGCACTTCGCAGCCCCGACACACCTCCTTGGCCTCACGGGTGGAGGCACCGCGCTCGGGGAAGAACAGATCGGGATCGACACCCAGGCAGTTCGCGTAGTCGTGCCAATCGGGGTCGGGTTCGACGGGAACGGCGCTGACCGTGATGCTGGATGTGGTGATGAACTGCATGTGGAGGATCTCCCTGCGGGCCCGTGGGCGTCGAATGTGTGCACAATCACCCGCCCCCAAAACGAGTGATCGACAGCGGTGTAATTACAGTGGCGTCATTCTGCCATAGCACACGGGAATTTCGCAAGGGGGGATTTTCGGAGATTCGCGCGGTGCGCGCGATTCAGCCGGCTCGGCGTCCGCGACGGGCGAGTTCGCGCTTGCCCTGCATGAAATCGACGAGCACGTAGTCACCGAGGTGTTCCGGCGTGGTGAAGAAGGCCCGACCTCGGTTGATCTGCGTCATCTGTTCGATGAAGTGGCGCAACGACCCGTCGGCGCCGAGGCCGAACGTGTTGATGCGGATCTGCTCCTTGGTGCACCGCACGACCTCACGCAGCGTGGCCTCGACGGTCTCTCGGACGGGCGGATAGTTGAAGAACGGCATGCCGTTGTCCATGATGTGCGCCGTCGGCTCGCCGTCGGTGATCATGATGATCTGCTTGGTGCCCGACTCGCGGGCCAGCAGCTTGCGGGCCAGCGTGAAACCGTGGTGCATGTTCGTGCCGTACACGAAATCCCACGACACCTCCGGGAGCTGCTCGGCCGTGAGGACACGCGCCGTCTCGGAGAAGCCGACGATGCCCAGGTAGTCGCGAGGGAACTGCGACGTGATCAGGCTGTGCAACGCCATCGCCACCTTCTTGGCCGGCAGGAAGTTGTCACGCATCGGCATCGACAACGACAGGTCGAGCATCAACACCGTGGACGACCTGGTCAGGTGTTCGGTCCGTTCGATCTCGAAGTCGGCGGGATCGAGCTGGATCGGCGTGCCCCCACCCGTGCGCCGAAGCGCGTTGCGGATCGTGCGGTTGAGATCGAGCTGGAACGGGTCGCCGTACTCGTAGGTCTTGGTGTCGTAGGTCCGCTCGTGGCCCTGGCCGAGGTTGCTGGTGTCGTGCTGGCCGAGCGTGTCCTTGGCCAACTTCGAGAACAGGTCGCGTAGCGCATTGGCGCCGATCCTGCGGAGGCCCTTCGGCGTCATCTCCAGCCGGCCCTCCTTCTGTTCGATCAGCCCGGCGTCCTCGAGCATCTTGGTGAGTTCGGCCAGCCGCTCCAGCGACTTGGCGGCGTCGTCGCCCATCAGGTCACGTACCCGATCCATGTCCGCTTCGGCGAGTGCGCCGGGGCTCGAGGCGTTGCGCAGGAGGTTCTCGAGCTGATCGAGGTCGCCCATGTCCTGCATGGCCTGCATCGCCTGTCGGAACCCCATCGGGTCCTGACCCTCGAAGTCGTAGCTCTGGTTCCAGTTCAGTTGCGGGAACATCTGCTGGAGATTCCCCGACAGTTGCTGCATCTGCCACTGGAGGTCCATGTCCTCCATCAGCTGATCGGACAGCTGTTGGAGCTGCGCCCGCTGCTCGGGCGTCATCGAGTTCATCATCGCCTGCATGGCAGCCATGCGCTTGGCCATCTGCTCGAGCAGTTCCTCGACGGTCTCGGGGTTCTCGGGGAAGAAGTCGCCGTACTCCTCCATGAACTGCTCGAAGCCGGGATCGTCGCCGCGCTGGTGCTTCTCGAGCATCTCGTTGAGCGCCGCCATCATGTCCTTCATGCGCGCCATGTCCTCGGGGGTCATGTTCTGCATTGCGCCCGACATCTGGTCGACCATCTGCTGCATGAGCTGCTCCTTGAGCTTCTCCATCAGCTGGTCGAATCGCTGCTTGGCCTCCTTCGACTCGAAGTTGTACGCGTCGAGTTCGCGCACCTTGCCGGCGAGGTCGTCGGGCATCAGGTCGAGTCGCATGTTGCGTTCCTCGGCGGCGGCCGTGGCGTTCTGGGCCCGGCGTTCGTCACCGGAGTTCTCGGCGTCACGCCGGGCGTTGTCGATGGCGTGGCGCTCTTCGTCGATGATGTCGTTGAGTTCGGCCTTGATCTCGTCGTAGACACCGCCGAGGTCGGAGTTCTCCAGCCGCTTCTGGCGTTCGGCACGGAGCTGTTCGAGCAGCTCACGCAGCCCCTGCAGTTGCTCGCCGTTACGGTCGCGCAAGCCCTCCTGCATCATGCGACGCAACGCCGCATTGACGTCGCCGTGGTACAGCAGTTCGTCGGTGAGTTCGTCGAAGGCCGCATCGGCATCGAACTCGAAGCCTGTCTGCGTGCCATCCCAGCGGGAGTACTCGAACCGCTTCGTCATGACTGGAACTTAACGGGTCGTCCCCCGCTTCGCAGCCCGGAGCCCGTAACCTCGTGAGTATGCGTGTCCCCCGCACGTTCGTGTTCGTCGACCTGTCCGGATTCACGAACTACACCGCTGCCTTCGGCGACGATGCCGCCGGCCGCATCCTCGGCACGTTCCGAGGCATCGTCCGCACCGTTGCCTCCGACCGTGGTGTGCGGATCGCCAAGTGGCTCGGCGACGGCTGCATGGTCGTGGCCGTCGACCAACGCGACGCGGTCGAGTTCGTGCTCGACCTCGAGCAACGCGCCACCGACGTCTGCGCACCCTTGACCATCCGCGCCGGACTCGCGACCGGTCATGCGCTGTTGTTCGAGGGCGACGACTACATCGGCTCGGCGGTCAACATGGCCGCTCGGCTCTGCGACTACGCCCGCGGTGTCCAAGTGCTGATGCCGACGATGCAACTCGAACGGCTGCCCGAAGGCATCGTCGCCGAACCGTACGGCGAGGTCGAGCTCCGAGGATTCCCGGGCCCGATCGATGTCGTGAGCCTCACAGGTGTCCCGCAATCCTCGAGTCTCGACGCGTCCGATCTCTGGACGCGCACGCCGTTCATCTGACCGCCGCCTTGCTCCCCGTCGCTCACACGCTTCACCGATGACCTACCGCCGAGGCGCCTCGCTCACCACCGCTGCCACGCTCGGCCACGCCGACACCGCCGACCTCGGCCCCACTGCGGGCAACGGCTTTCGTACCCGGTGGCCCGACGACCTCGCAGCACTCCAGGACCTCGGCATCACCGACGTACGGATCGCACTCGACTGGGCGCGGCTGCAGCCGAAGCCGGGCGTGCTCGACGGCGACTGGGCAGAGCGGTTCGAGCAGATCCTCCGAGCCGCCGACGCGATCGGCGTGCGCCCGTGGGCCTGTCTCCACGAGGACGCCGTTCCGAAGTGGTTCGACAACGACGGTGGATTCGACGACGACGAGACCTTCGCAACCTGGTGGCCGCGTTGGGTCGAACGTGCGGCCGATCGATTCGGTGACCTCGTCGGCGGCTGGGTGCCGTTCGGCTGCATTCCCGCAGGAGCGCCCGAGCAGCCGTGGACCGACACCTGGGGGATCCTCGCTGGTGGCCCGCCGGTCGTTGCGGCAGTCGACCTCCTGGGACAGTCGGGCACCGTCGAGCGATACGCCGGCCGGATGGACCTGTTCGGTGCCGTGCTCGTCGGCGACTGGGCCGCTGACGACAAGATCGACGCAGCCAGGC
>JBGTIA010000115.1:0-2320 GCA_041745835.1 Ilumatobacteraceae bacterium
GTGCGATGAGCGAACCGCCCGAATCGCGTCCTTTCGCTCATCGCTTGCGGGGCCACGTGGTCAGCGATGAGCGAACCGCCCGAATCGCGTCCCTACGCTCATCGCTCGCAGGGCGGACGATGGTCAGCCGGGGAGGAATCCGCCGGCGACCAGCGCTCGATCGACCATCCCGGCAAGGCGGATGGTGTCGCTCGGGTTCTCGCCGCTCACCGTGACCGCCCAGGTGACGTTGTCGGCTCGGTCGAGCACCATCGCGTGTGTGCTCTCGACCGTCCCCGTGTGGCCGGCAGCGCCGCCCCCGTAGAGGATCAGTCCCATGCCGTACCCGCGGTCGGGCGAGAGCGGGTCGTTCACTGCGGTCTTCATCGCAGCGATCGTCGCTGCGTCGAGCGGCTTCCAGCCTGGTGTCGTCGGATCGAGCGAGTCGATGATCGTCACCAGATCGGCCGGTGACGCCACCCACGACCCTGCGGCCCCCAGCACCTCCATGTAGTTGCGTCCGGGCACACTGCGATGCACGACCTCGCCGGGACCGGGGTCGTGCGTGGGAGCGAGCCGCATTCCCGAGATCCCGAGCGGCGTCAACAGGCGCTCGTACACGACCCGTTCGTAGTCCTGACCGGTGAGCTGCTCGATCAGCAACCCCAGGACGCAGAAGTTCATGTTGCTGTAGCGGAAGCCGGCGCCCTGCAGCGACCGGGTGATCCCGACGACTGCGGCTTCCTCGCACGACGCCACCTGGTTGCGGAAGAACAGGTTCTCGTACTGCGGGAATCCGGACGTGTGGGTGAGCAATCGACGCACGGTGAGCTCGCCGACACCGGCACTCGGCGCCGTCACACCGAGAGCGTCCGCAACGATGGCTCCGACCGGATCGTCGAGACCCACGAGGCCTTCCTCCACCAGTTGCAGTGCGGTGATGGACGAGATCGTCTTCGAGATGCTGGCAACGCGGAACTTGTCGGTCGGCTCGGCGGCGTCGAACGTGTCGGGGACGCGTGCGCCCATCGCTGACCGGTGCACGATCTCGCCGTCGACCGACACGGCAACCGACACCGCCACCGACACTGCGTCAGACCCCCCGCCGAGCACCGATGAGCTGAGAGCCGCGTCGAATGCAGCCCACCCGGTGAGCACGGGCACCTCGGTTGCGCCCGGTTGCGCAAGCGGTGGGAGTGGTGCGATCGTGACCCGGTCGATGGCGTAACCGGGGAACGGGAGCGGGTCGCGTTCCGCGATGTCGAAGAGCTCGGTCGACGAAGGTGCTGGCGTGGCCGACGGGCCGTCCGACTCGGCGGTGGGCGCCGAACACGCAGCGAGGACGAGCGCGCCGACGGCTCCAACCATGCGCAAGCGCAGGCGTCGGCGTCGGCGTCGACGATCGGACATCACCCCATGATGACCGTCAGGGACCCACCCGCAGCGGCACCCCCCAACCGACGAGCGGCAGCCCGGCGCGGCCGCCTACTGGTAGCTGATGTAGATCGGCGTGGGCTGCACCGCGAGCGACGCAGCAGGGGTCGGGGTCGGGTTGTCCTCGTCGTAGAAGTTCTTCCAGCCGGTCCAGGCGTCTGCGGGAAGGTCGGCGACCATCAGGTCCCATGAGCTCATCTTCAACGGCAGCGTGCCGAAGCCGTCCATCTGGAACACCACCTGCACGTTGGTCGTGCCTCGGATGATCGCCTTGTTCGTCACCATCGACGGCGTGAACTGGTGCACGACCAGCATTTTCGGAGGGAGCTCGTAGCGCTCGATCACATCGTCGAGGTACTCGATCGTCTCGTTCACCTCGGCGCCGTCGACCGTGCCGATACGACCACCCTCGGGTCGGTCCGTCGGCCCGACGCGCCATTCGGGGTCAAGCGCCAGGCTCACGTTTCGCTGCGCGAGCAGCGCCTCGATCTCGCGGGCCTGTGACGGGAACGTTGCTCGACCGGACTGCAGATCGAGGATCACGTGCATGTCGTTCGCGAGGGCAGCATCGATCCACGGCTGGAACTTCGAATCGGGGAACTCGTTGGAGTAGTCGCCGTCGGACCCCGCTTCGGACGATGCCACGGTCGTGATGATCTCGAAGGTCGGGACCACAGCACGACCGAACGACGCGTACGGGGCGGCAACCGTCTTGGCTCGTTGCACGGCCTGCTCGACGCTCTGTTCGCCGAGCACGCCGAGCGTCGACGAGCCGGGGTGTCCGTACAGGGCCACGTAGAGCGATCCCGGCTCCCAGCCGCCGACCGGATCGGGAGGGTCCGGCGCGTCCGTCGGATTCGGCGGGTCGACACGCACCGCCTGCGTTGCGGCGACTGCCGGTTCCTCG
>JBGTIA010000116.1:0-5639 GCA_041745835.1 Ilumatobacteraceae bacterium
TCGTCGTCGTCCAGGTGCCGTTGGCCAACCGAAGCACGTCCTTGGCGTGTACGAAACCTCGCACGTGGTCGAGATCGCCCTCGTGGACGACGACGCGCGTCCGGCCGGTGCGGTGCGCCTCGGCGGCCACGATGTCGGCCGTCGCGTCGGATCCGACGGCGATGATGTCGCGGCGAACGGTCATGGCATGGGCAGCGGTGAGTCCGGAGAGCACCAGCGAGCGCGAGAGCAGCTCGTGTTCGTCGGCAGCGATGCCGCCGTGCCCGGCGGACTCCCGGATCAGCAGCAAGAGGTCACTCGGTGAGTGCGCCATGGCCCGTTCGTCCTGGGGTTCCACACCGAACGCCTTGACGGTGACGTTCGCGAACCAGTTGAGCAGGCGGATCAGCGGACGGAAGAGGCTGACGAAAAACCGGAAGGGGCGTGCGAGCAGCAATGCGGACTTCTCCGGATGGGAGATCGCCCACGACTTCGGTGCCATTTCGGCGACAACCATGTGCAGGAACACGACGATCGACAGCGCGATGGAGAACGCGATGATGTGTCGGGCAGTGTCGGTCAGTGTGAACACCTCGCCGAGCACGCCCTCGATGATCCCTGCGACGGCTGGTTCCGCCACGGCACCGAGACCGAGCGAGCACATCGTGATGCCCAGCTGGGCTCCGGCGAGCATGAGCGTGAGTTCTCGGAGCCCGGCGAGCGCGTGCCGTGCCCGCTTGTCACCGTCGGCAGCGAGCTGTTCGATACGCGACCGGCGCGCAGCGAGCAACGCGAATTCGGCGGCGACGAAGAATCCGTTGAGGGCGAGCAGCACGACGGCCACCCCGATGCCGGCCCAGTTGACCTGGATCCCCTCGGTCGCGGCGAACATCAGCGTTCACCTCGCTGACCATCTCGGCGTTCGTCGCTGCGACGAGCCTCGTCGGTGTCGTCGTGATCCTCATCGGCCGCTTCCAGCGCCTCGGGGTCGACGCGCAGCTCGATGCGCTCGATGGCGAATCCATCGACGTCGAGGACCTCGACCCGGATGCCATCGATGGTGAAGTGGTCGCCCACCTCGGGAATCCGTTCGAGTTGGTCGAGGACCAGGCCGGCGACGGTGTCGTATTCGCCGTCCGGGAGGTCGAAGCCGGTGATGCGTTCGATCTCGTCGGGACGGGACAAGGCCGCCACTGACCAGACGCCGGGTTCGGTCTCGACGTGGTCGCCGGTCGCGCTCGGGTCGTACTCGTCCTCGATGTCGCCGACCAGTTCCTCGACGACGTCCTCGAGAGTGACCACACCCGCGGGCCCGCCGTACTCGTCGATCACGATCGCCATCTCGGTGGAACGTGATCGCAGTTCGGCGAGCACGACGTTCAAGCCTGCGGCTTCGGGAACCGCCAGGATGTCGTGGAGCAATTGCGACACGTGGGTGGTCTCGTAGTCGGAGCGGCCGACGCCGAGCAGGTCCTTGGCATGCACGATGCCCTGGACCTGGCCATCGACATCGACGACCGGGAATCGAGAGTGCGTCGACGCCATCAGATCGCGGAGGTCGGCTGCAGTGGCGTCGACGTCGATCGTGACCACCCGGTTCCACGGCACCATCGCGTCGGACGCCTCGAGCTCGCCGAAGTCGATCGCCCGCTCGAGCAGCGCCGCCTGGCCCTCGGTGAGGTGCCCGCTCTCGGCGGACGAATCGACGATGAGGTCGAGTTCCTCGGTCGACACGGCGCCTCGGAGTTCCTCGACCGGCTCGACGCCGATCAGGCGGAGGAGTCGGTTGGCCGAGCCGTCGAACAGGCGGATGACCGGACCTGCGATCCGCATGAACAGCCACATCGACGGCGCCAACGTCCGTGCAACCGGCTCCGGCTTCGCGATGGCGAGGTTCTTCGGCGCGAGTTCACCGAAGACCATCTGCGCCATCGTCGCCAGGATCAACGCCAGCGTGAGCGAGATCCCGAACGTGGCGGACTCGGGGACACCGACAGCCTCGAGCGCCGGCCGTATCACCGAGGCGATCGCTGGCTCGGCGATGAAACCCAGCACCAGCGTGGTGACCGTGATGCCGAGCTGAGCGCCCGACAACATGAAGCTCAAACGCTTGTGCACGTCGATGGCACGCTTGGAGCGACGATCGCCTTCCTCGGCCTGCTCGAGGAACCGGCTGCGGCGAGCGGCCACGAACGCGAATTCGACGGCGACGAAGTAACCGTTGGCCGCAATCAGGGCAACGACGGCGAGGAGCCTGAGAGCAGTCGGCACGGCGTCAACTTCGTTTTCGGTCGGCAGACATGGGTGACGGAATGTTATCGACCGGCGCCACCAGCTGCTGCGACACCCACCCACTAGGGTGTCGCAGATGTCAACGTTCCACGAGTTCGAGATGGCCTCGATCACCGGCGACCAGGTGTCGTTCGACCAGTTCGAGGGTCAGATCTGTCTGATCGTCAACGTCGCCAGCGCTTGAGGCCTCACGCCTCAGTACGCAGGTCTGCGTGCGCTCCATGACGACAACGACGACGTCACCGTGCTCGGCTTTCCGTGCAACCAGTTCGCGAATCAGGAGCCCGGGTCCGATGCCGAGATCCTCGAGTTCGCCACGTCGAAGTTCGGCGTCACGTTCCCGATGTTCCACAAGATCGACGTCAACGGCGACGGCGCTGCACCGCTGTACAAGTGGCTCAAAGCCGAGCAACCCGGCGACGGCGACAGTGCGGAGATCGCCTGGAACTTCGAGAAGTTCCTGGTCGACCGTGAGGGCAACGTGGTCGAACGGTTCTCCCCCGTCATCACGCCGGAGCAGGTCGCCGAGACACTCGATCGGTACCGCTGAAGCAGCGGCAACCCCGCCGTGCCATTGACGGTGTCGTCACGTGACGTGACCATCGAATTCACACCGAACGCCCGCACCACCATCGGCGTCGAGATGGAGCTGCACCTCGTCGACGCGTCGACGGGAGCGCTGGCGTCTGCCTCCGAGGACATCCTGGCCGAGATGGGTGCCGACCATCCGGGCGGCGAGCATCCCAAGGCGAAGCACGAGCTGTTCCAGAGCACCGTCGAGATCATCACCGGCATCTGCGAGAGTCCGGCCGAGGCCGGCGACGACCTGCGAGGCACGCTGGCCGAGCTCCGTGCTGCCGCCGAGCGACGCGGGCTCACCCTGGTCAGCGCCGGCACACACCCGTTCGGCCTCGCCCGTGAGCAGGTCGTCAGTCCACAGCAGCGCTACCGCGATCTGATCGAGGACCTGCAGTGGCCCGCCCGACGGATGTTGATCTGCGGGATGCACGTGCATGTGGGCGTCCCGGACGGCCACCATGCGATCCGCATCATCAGCGAGCTGATGCGATACCACCCACTGTTCCTGGCGCTGTCGTCGTCGAGTCCGTTCTTCGAGAGCGAGGACTCCGGGCTGGCATCGGCACGCACGAAGATCTTCGAGGGACTGCCCACCGCAGGCCTCCCACCGCCGATCGCCGACTGGTCCGACTTCGAGTCGTTCATGTCCACGCTCCTCGAATCCGGCTGCATCTCGTCGATCCGGGAGGTGTGGTGGGACATCCGACCGCATCCCGACTTCGGCACCGTGGAGTTGCGGATGTGTGATGCAACCCCGACAGTGCGCGAGGCCGTGGCGCTCGCCGCCCTCGCCCAGACACTGGTCGAGTGGGCGAAGCGGCGCATCGACGACGGTTCGCTGCCACCGCCCCCGAACGAGTGGACGATCCGGGAGAATCGCTGGCTCGCGGCGCGCTACGGACTCGACGCCACACTGATCGTCGAACACCCCGACACCGGGCACCCCGAGCGACGATCCGTACGGGACATGGTCACGGACCTGCTCGACGAGCTGCACCCGGTTGCCAGCGACCTCGGCAATCTCGAGGCCCTCCAGGATCTCCACCTCGTGCTGGCCGCCGGGTCGGGAGCGCAGCGCCAGCGGCGCGTCGTCGAGGCCGGCGGTACGCTCGTCGACGTGGTCCAGCACCTCGTCGACGAACTCGCCGACGACACGATCTCCGGCTCGACCCCGACACGATGACGCCGACACGATGAACCGGCCCGCCACCGCTCTCGACGGGCCGGGACCTCAGGCGATCGATCGCTGGCTCGACGAGCACGGCGAGGGACTCGTCGCACTGCGTCGCAACCTGCACGCCCACCCCGAACTGAGTGGACAGGAACACGCAACGACCGACCTGGTGTTCGAGCGCCTGGAGCTCGCCGGGCTCGACCCTCGTCGTCTCTCGGTCGGCACCGGTCTCGTGTGCGACATCACGCCGATCGGACCTGCCGGCACCTCCGACGGTGGCCTCGCCCTCCGTGCCGATCTCGATGCGCTGGCGATGGCCGACGAGAAGGACGTGGCATACCGCAGCCAGGTCGACGGCGTCTCCCACGCCTGCGGCCACGACGTCCACACCACCGTCGTGCTCGGTGCCGCGCTCTACTTCGCGCACCATCGTGACGAGCTGCCCGGACCGGTCCGTTTCATCTTCCAACCAGCCGAGGAGCGGGTGCCCGGCGGTGCGCTCGACGTGCTCGACGACGATGGGCTCGGCGGCGTCGCTGCCATCGTCGGCCTGCACTGCGAGCCGAAACTCGACGTGGGCATGATCGGACTCAAGACCGGCGCGATCTCGTCAGCAGCCGACATGGCGGTGATCACACTGTCGGGGCCGGGCGGCCACACGGCCCGCCCGGAACTGACCGTCGATCTCGTCACGCTGGCGGCCCAGGTCGTCGCCGATCTGCCGCGTAGCGTCGCGGCTCGGTTCGCTCACCTCGGGCAGGACTCCACGCTCGTCAAGCTCGTCTTCGGTTCGATCCACGCCGGTGATGCGGCGAACGTGATTCCGACGCACTGCGTGCTCAAGGCGTCGATCCGAACGCCGTCGCTGCCCGTCTGGGACGAGTTGCCCGCCGTGTTCGAGCAGGAACTCCGATCGCTCCTCGCCGACTCGGGGGCCGAACTCGGCATCGACTACACCCACGGCGTTCCCCCGGTCGTGAACGACGCTGCGATCACGGCGATCGTCGGAGATGCGGCGGCAGCAGCGTTCGGCGGCGACTCGATCGCGACGGTGCAGCAGAGCTGGGGCGGCGACGACTTCGCTTGGTTCACCCGTGAGATCCCGGGCACCTACGTCCGCCTCGGGGTGCGCACTCCGACAGGCCCGACGCTCGACCTGCACGCCGGCCACTTCGATGTCGACGAGCGAGCCATCGCCATCGGCGTCCGGTTGCTCACCGCAACCGTCGAGCGCTACTTCGCCGGGCCGGCCACGGCCAGCTCGGGGTCATGAGCAACGACGTCTGGATCTTCGGCTACGGGTCGCTCGTCTCGCCGATCTCGATGGCCACCACGATCGGGAGGCCGGTCGCCTTCGATGAGGTGGCGGTCGCTCACCTCGACGGCTTCGGCCGGCGCTGGAACTACGGCTCGTTGCACCTGCGCGGCGACTGGCACCACGACGGCGTCGACGTGAGGCAGGGCCTCGTGGTGTCGCTCGGCTTGGTCGCGGCCCCTGACGAGAACTGCAACGGGGTGATCGTGCGTGTGACCGCGGACGAGTTGGCACAGCTCGACTGGCGCGAGCGCGACTACGAGCGAACCGACGTGAGTGACCGGGTCCGGCGCGATGACG
>JBGTIA010000117.1:0-5878 GCA_041745835.1 Ilumatobacteraceae bacterium
GAGGTCGGTGACCTCGAGCCGATCGGTTGCCCGGGTGACCGCCGTCCGGTCGCCGCGACCCATCGGGCGGAACGGTCCGAGCGTTGCAGCCCGAGCGAGACCGACGACCTCGTCGGCCGTGACGAGCAGGTGTTCGGAAGCGTGCTGGGCCTGCATGACGTACGCGATGTCGCGACGCATGCGCTCGGGCGTACGGCCCGACACCGAGACACTGCCCCTGCCTGCCGGAAGCAGACCGGCGATGGCGTGGAGCAAGGTCGACTTCCCCGAGCCGTTGGGACCGACCACGGCCGTGACACCGCGCGGGATGTCGAGCGAGTCGACGGTGAGCACGGTCGTGTGGCCACGATCGACGGCGACGTTGCGCACGCTGATCGTGTCGGTCTGACCGTTCGCAGCCGGATGAGTTGTCGATGTCGCGTCGATACTCGTAGCGTAGCCGTATGAGAAGGATTCTCAGTCTAAGTCGGTTTGCCGCCGTCGGCTCCCTCGCAGTACTGGCGGCGGCATGCGGATCCGACGCTTCGGAGTCCGAGGCGGACCCAGCCGGGTCCGGCCCGATCAGGCCCACGATCGTGGTCACCACGGACATCCTCGGCGATGTCGTCACCCGGGCCGTCGGCGACCTGGCCGATGTCGAGGTGATCATGCCGTCCGGCGCAGACCCCCACGATTTCGCGCCGTCTGCCCGTCAAGCGGAGTCGATGGAGAACGCGGACTTGCTCGTGGTCAACGGCGCGGGATTCGAAGAAGGGATGACCGACATCATCGAGCTGGTCGAGTCGTCAGGGACACCGATGTTCGCCTTCACCGACCACGTCGAGCTGCTCGACTACGACGACGAGGAGCACGCCGGCGGCGACCCACATTTCTGGACCGACCCCGCTCGAATGGTCACGGCCGTGGAGGCCTTCGGTACGGAGTTGAGCACCCTCGAGGGAATCGACGCCACGGTCGTCGACGCCCAGGTGCAGTCGTACGTCGACGAACTCGTTGCGCTCGACACCGAGATGGAGGAGTCCCTCGCAAGCGTGCCCGACGAGCGACGGGTCCTCGTCACGAACCACGAGGTGTTCGGCTACTTCGCCGACCGATTCGACTTCGAGATCGTCGGGGCCGTCATCCCGTCGTCGACCACCAGCGCCGAGCCGTCGACCGCCGACGTCGAAGCGCTGGCGGACCTGATCGCCCAGGAGCAGATCCCGGCCATCTTCGCTGACACGAGCGGATCGACACGTCTTGCCGAAGCGATCGCAACGTCGGCGGGCAGTGAGGTCGAGATCGTCCTGCTGTTCAGCGAGAGTCTGGGTGAACCCGGCTCCGGCGCCGACACCTATCTCGCCATGATGTCGACCAACGCCACGTTGATCGCCGACGCACTCACGCCGCCATGACGCCGGCCCACCCCCGCCACGACCCCGCCACCCCACCGAGCGATGAGCGAAAGGCCGCCATTCGGGCGGTTCGCTCATCGCTTGCGTATCGACGCGCCGAGCGATGAGCCAAGTGCCGGGATCCGGGCGGTTCGCTCATCGCTCGCGACGGGGCTCGTGCGGGTGGGCGCCGACTGCAACACTCGTGTCTCGTGTGGAACTTCTTCGCTGACGCGTTCGCATCGGACATCACCCGCCGTGCGCTCGTCGGCGGGTTGATCGCCGCGACCACCACCTCGCTGATCGGAACCTGGGTCGTCGTGCGCGGGCTCGCCTTCTTCGGCGACGCGATGGCCCACGGCGTGCTTCCCGGCATCGCGCTGGCCGTGATCTGGGGTTTCGACCTCACGCTCGGGGCCATGGCCAGCGCGATCGTGATGGTGTTCGGGATCAACCTCGTCCACCGCACCACCAGACTCGGCGACGACACCGGGATCGGCTTGCTGTTCGTCGGAATGCTCGCCCTCGGCGTTGTGATCATCAGCCGCACCGATTCGTTCGCCGGCGACCTCACGTCGTTCCTGTTCGGCGACGTGCTCGGCGTGCGTGACAGCGAGATCAGGCTCGGCCTCGGTGCCCTCGTGGTCACCGCCCTCGGATTGGTGCTCGGCCACCGCTCGTTCCTCGCTCTGTCGGTCAACCGCGACAAGGCCGAGACGTTGGGACTTCGGCCTGGGCTGGCCCACGCCGTGATGCTGAGCCTGTTGGCGCTCGCCGTGGTCGCCAGCTTTCGGGTGGTCGGGACGTTGCTCGTGTTCGGCCTGATGGTCGCTCCCCCGGCGACCGCCGTGCTGCTGGTGCGACGCATCCCCGTCGCCATGGTCGTTGCCGTCGGGTTCGGGTGGCTCTCCGTGGTGCTCGGCCTGGCGATCAGCTATCACGCCGATACGGCTGCATCGGCGACGATGGCAGGCATCGCGGTCGCGCAGTTCTTCGTCGTGCTGATCGTGACCGAGTTGTGGGACGCGGTCGTGATCCGGCGACGCTCGAAGCCAGAGGTCGCGCACAGCACTGGGTGAACCGACGACCACCGGATCGCCGCAGGGCATCGGCAAGCCGCGTTGGTCAGCGCAGCGGGTCGACGGCGACGTAGATCGTGCTGCGGGTGTGGTCGTCGACGAGGAAATTCCAGAAGCTGACGACGTGCGCGTCGACATGGGCGAAGCAGGTGCGCAGGTCGGCGAGGAACGCGTCGTCGGGCGGGTCATTGGACCAGAGTGCGAACACGCCGTGAGGGTGGAGGTGTCGCCCCAACCGGCGGAGCCCGCTCGGGGTGTAGAGCGCAGCGTGGCTCGGGTCGAGGAGGTGGCGTGGCGAATGGTCGATGTCGGCCAGGATCGCGTCGAAGTGCGTGGGTGTGTCGGCGTGGAGCATCGGTGGGTCCCGGTCGACGAGCGCGAAGAAGTCGCCATGGATGAGCGTGCAGCGTGGGTCGCCTGTGAGTTCGGCGCCGACCGGGACGAGGTGCCGTTGGTTCCAGTCGATGACGACGTCGAGCGTGTCGACCACGTGCAGGGTTCGAACGCGTGCGTCCTGGAGGACGGCTCGCGCGGTGTAGCCGAGCCCGAGGCCACCGACGACCACATCGAGGCTGTTGAGGCTGTCGAGGCGATCAGCGGCGACCGCGGCAAGTCCGAGTGCCGCGAGCTGTTCCTCACCGTGGGTGAACAGGCTGGACATCAGGCCGTCGCCGGCGAGGATCACCTCGTGGATGTCGCGCTGGCTGATCGGTTCCAGCCGTCGTCGCAACACGATCTCTCCCAGCGGGGTGTCGGCGCGGGCGAGTTCTTCGAAGGAGCGGCTCATGTCGGTGTCCTGTGAGCATCGTAGGCACGGCGCCCGACCGGCGGCTCGACGACCACGTCGCGACCATGCACGAGTTCTA
Organism: Ilumatobacteraceae bacterium; assembly: GCA_041745835.1. Taxonomy (GTDB): domain Bacteria; phylum Actinomycetota; class Acidimicrobiia; order Acidimicrobiales; family Ilumatobacteraceae; genus Sva-07. The sequence goes on from JBGTIA010000117.1 coordinate 3,319, forward strand.
CGGTGCACCCATGGCTGATGATCACAGCAATCGCATGAAGATCGGAGTCCAGCTCCCCGAGGTCGAGTGGGAGGTGCCATTCCCGGAGTTGATCGAGATGGCACGAACCGCCGAGGCTGTCGGTTTCGACTCGCTGTGGCTCGGCGATCACCTGCTCTACGACCTCGACGTGGGCGACCGCGGCCCGTGGGAGGTCTGGACGTCGCTGGCCGCGATCGCTGCGTCGACGACGACCATCCACCTCGGACCGCTCGTCGCCTCCACGAGCTTCCACGCGCCGGCCATGCTCGCGAAGCTCGCCACCACAGTGGACGCCATCTCGCAGGGCCGATTGGTCCTCGGCCTCGGTGCGGGCTGGAACCGTCGGGAGTACGACGCTTTCGGCTTTCCGTTCGACCACCGGGTCAGCAGGTTCGAGGAGGCGTTCACGATCGTCCGCACCCTGCTGCGAGAGGGTGCCATCGACTTCCACGGCGAGTTCTACGAGGCCGATCGGTGCGTCCTCTCCCCCCGTTCGAGCGAGTGCGGCCCGCCGATCATGGTCGGCTCGATCGGCGATCGGATGCTCGACATCACGCTCCCTCACGTGGACGCCTGGAACATGTGGTGGAGCCAGTACGGCAACTCCGTCGAAGGGTTCGCACGCGAGAAGGCACGGGTCGATGAGCTGATCGCTGCGGCCGGACGAGCCCCTGGCGACGTCGAAGCAACCGCCGCGGTGCTCGTGCAGCTCAGCGGCGGGGCCGGCCGCCAGATGGGCGACTACGACGACTTCGGCACCGTCACCCCGCTGACGGGCTCTGCCCAGGAGCTCGCCGACCAGCTCCGAGCATTCGAGTCGGCAGGGGCGACCCAGGTGCAGCTCGTCGTCGACCCGATCACTCGCGAGTCCATCGAGTGGCTCGGCGACGTCCTCACGGCCGTGCGCCGCTGAGATTCCTGGGAGCATCCGCCATCCTTGCGATTGACGGTCCGACTCTGGAGGAGCGCAAGTGGCGATGGACGTGGAATCGGACGACAGAAGTGATCTGCAATCGGAGATCAGGAAGTTGCTCGCCGCAGCGCTCGAGGTCGACGAGGGCCATGTGGCCGAGATGGACCGGCGCGATGAGCTCCACATCGCCGAGACGGACCGGCGCGACGTGCTGCACACCGACGAGCTGCAACGCCGCCAGGACGGGTTCGAGCAGGAACTGGGCACCATCCGCAGCACGAACGGCGTTGCACGAGCGGTGCGAAGACCGTCGACGACATGCCTCATGACGTTGTCGGGCGCGGCGCCACTCGCGGCAGGGGGCGACGACCGCATCGTGGACACGAACGCCGCCGAGATCGCAAAGGTTGCAGCGTTTGCGACGAAGGCTCACTCGACGGGGGCAAACGCGAGAATCAGCGCTCACAGACCGGGACCGATGACCACGCCGACGTCCTGCACCGTGTGCAGCAGCGCGTTTGCCGGTCCGATCCGCGCCTCGCCCACGATTCGCGGCAGCATGGCGATCGCCGCCGGTCGCTCCGCCGTGCCCGCCGCCGAGGCTCAGGACGTCTCGATACGCCGCTCGCGCCCCCGCCATGGCAGGCCACCGTAGCCACCCCACCGCCGCCGATAGAACACCGGCGCATTCACCGACCTGTCTGGCGACTCCATTGCTGACTCTGGTCAGCACGGAGCGTGTGGACGTTCCCACTCACTGGTGAGGCAGGACCGTTCGCCACTTTCTCGTACCGTCACCGACGCCTCACCCCGAACCCGTGAACTCGTTGCGCACAGAGTCCGAAAGGAGTTCACGAGAACGGAAGACCGTGGAGTCGGAGGGGGACTTGAACTCCGGTATCTGGACATCACGTCGAATACCGTCTCGTCGCATTAAGTCTGGTCAGGACACGTTTTCAGACTTATGAGATGTCGACTGGTGTTGTCTGATTCCCGCTAGTTTCGTCTAGTTCGCGGACATTCTGCTGACAAATTGCTGACAAGCGACACCTCGCCTGAGCGCCCCAGCCGGCCGCCGTCTGGCGAAGGTGCGAGCGAGTGGATGACAGTTCTTCACCACCGAGCGAGGAAGGACCGGGAAGTCGATCTGACCGTCGTCGGCGACGGCGTTGAGATCTGTGAGGACGTCGATCCCAAGTCGCTCTCGGGCCATCCGCCTACTCCGTTGCCTTCGGATGGCCGGCGCTGGCGTCTGTCATCCACACGGTTTGGCGGTCATCGTCGACGCAGTACCAGATCCGCCCACCGGCAGTTACCTCGTATTGCCACTGCTCCAACTCGGCGCCGTTGACGGCACGTTCGCCCAGCGAGCCCCGGAGACGATGCTGCCTCGAGTCCGTGTGCCGCGGCTCACTCGTGATTCGCTCCCAGGCGGTGCGGGCGTTGGACGCAGCCGCCGAGCAGATCTGCTCCCACCCCTTCACCGCGTCATTAGTTGCGAAGCGGAAGTCCCAGCCCCCCTTGGCCGGTGGTGGAGCCACACGCTCCTTGCGCTTCGCCATTCACCTACTCCGGAGCCGACACTGCGTCACCATCGGCATCGATCGAGCGACGGAGACGCCGGGC
>JBGTIA010000118.1:0-7602 GCA_041745835.1 Ilumatobacteraceae bacterium
TGCGCTGAACCTCGCAGCTGTGGTCGCCGACGGCGTCAAGGTGTACGTGCCGCACGTCGGCGAGGAGGTGCCGCCGTCGCTCACCGTGCCGGGACCTGCCGACACCGGGCTGCCCGCCGGGCTGGTCGATGTCAACGTCGCATCAGCGAAGGAGCTCGAGACGCTCCCGGGCGTCGGTCCGGCCACTGCGAGCGCCATCGTCACCGAGCGCGATCGCAACGGACCGTTCCTCGATGTCGACGATCTCGACCGGGTCCCGGGCATCGGGCCGGCAAAGCTCGAGGCACTGCGCGACCTGGTCACCACGTGAGCGCGGGTCGATGAGCTCCGCCACCGGAATCAGAACAGCGAGTCGGAGATCGACAGCGCAGCGGCTCCGAGGGCGATCGAGGCGCCCGCCCAGACGCCGGCACACATCCAGGCATAGTGGCGCCAGAAGTCGGCCCAGGTCGCCATCGGGTTGCGGGTCGCGCGACGTGCAGCGAGAAAGCCGACGAGGAGCCAGAGCAGTCCCGACGCAGCCACTGCGAGTGGGTACAGCCCGCGGTCGCCGAACGGCGCCCCGGCCGCCAGCAGTGCCGGCGCAGCGAAGACGCCGCCGATCAGACCCACCGCACCGCTCCACGGCGTGTCGAACAGCCGTAGCGACAAATAGGCGATGCCGCCGACAATCGCCGGCACGATCAACGCCGCCAGCGGACCGAAGGTGCGCAGCCGCGTTCGATACCAGCGCGGACCCTCGATGAGCGGTCGGTCCGACGAAGACGGAGACGGCGCTGGTCGGACGCCGGGAGGGATGGGGGTGAACGAGGTCACGGACCCCCGAGGTTATGGCACCGACAGCCGCTCGTGGTGGCGACCCGACGACTCGACGGTGTTGGTCACCGATGGTGGTGCCGTCGCGCTCGCGGTGGTGGTCGTCGTCGCCGTGTGGACCGGATCACCTGCGGTCGCCGTCGGGCTGGGGTCGTTCGTCGGTGGGGCGCTGGCAGTTGCAGCACGCGCACCGCAGGTGGCGTTGGTGCTGGTCGTGTTGGCGGTCGGCGGGTCCGTGAGGTCGCAACACGAGTGGGCCGGGCTTGCGCCTGACGTGTTGGGGCCGTTCGAGGGATGGGTTCGGTTGATCGACGATCCGCAGCCGTACCCCTCGAGCACGCGAGTGATCGTCGAGGTCGACGACGAGCGGTTCGAGCTGTGGTCACGCGGGCGCGCCCAACAGCAGCGGGTGCGCGCCTGGCGTGGCGGCGAGTGGGTGCTGGTCAGCGGTGAACGTCGCCCGCTCGATGCCGAACGAGCACATCGAGTGGCGTGGCAGCACGTCGTCGGCGAGTTCGAGATGTCGTGGGCGAGCGACGTCGATGCCGGGGGCCCCGTCGCTCGTGCATCGAACCGGGTGCGCGCCACGATCGAACGGGCGGCCGGTGCGCTTCCGGAACCCGATGGTGCGCTGTATCGCGGGCTGGTGATCGGCGACGACCGCGATCAACCCCGCGACATGATCGACCGTTTCCGCGCCAGTGGGCTGTCGCACCTCACTGCCGTTTCCGGCCAGAACGTCGCGTTCGTGTTGGCGGCGTGCGGGCCGCTGCTCGTTCGTCTGCGCCCGCTGCCCCGCTGGGCCCTTACCGTGGGCGTCATCGCCTGGTTCGTGACCCTGACCCGGTTCGAGCCGTCGATCCTGCGCGCCGGCGTGATGGCGGGATTGTCGGCGACGGCCTATGCGACGGGGCGCGAACGCAGCCCGTTGCGAATTCTGGCGATCGCTGTGATCGCTCTCGTGCTGGTCGACCCGTTGCTGGTCTGGTCGATCGGGTTCTGGCTCTCGGTGGGAGCGACTGCTGGGGTCTGCACGGTCGGGCCGTGGCTGGCGTCCCGCTTGACGATGTTCGGACCGCTGGCCCTGCCGCTCGGCATCACGCTGGGGGCGCAATTGGGCGTGGTGCTCCCGAGCGTGCTGGTGTTCGGTCGGCTCCCGTTGGTGAGCGTGGTCGCCAATCTGCTCGCCGTCCCGGTCGCCGGCTTCGTGATGCTCTACGGACTGCCGGCAGGGCTCGCCGCCGGATCGATTCCGGCGGTCGCGCCCGCGGTGATGCTTCCTGCGCGGATCGGCACGCGCTGGGTCGACACCGTGGCCCGGCTCGGCGCTCGACTCGAACCCGACGCACCCTGGTCGTGGATCGGCTGGGCCGTGGTCGCCGCAGTCGTCTGCTGGCTGATTTGTCGCCGGCCGCTCGGGACGCGATAAGAATCGAGGTCTCCATGGCCACCCACCTCCTGAGCGGCAACGACGAGTCCGTCCTGCGGTCCGCCGTGCACGAACTGGTCGATCAGCTGGTCGGCGACGGCGACCGAGCGATGATGGTCGACGAGTTCGACGGCGAGGAGTATGAGATCCGGCTGGTCGTCGACGCCGCACAGACGCCGTCGTTCCTCACCGACAAGCGCGTCGTGGTGGCGCGGGGCGTCGATCGCTTCACCTCGGACGACCTCGGGCCGCTGATCGGCTACCTCGCGGACCCGCTCGACTCCTCCGATCTCGTGATCGTCGTCAACAGCGGGAGCGTCCCGAAGAAGCTGGGCGATGCCGTCAAGGCGGTCGGCACGGTCACCAACACCTCGCCGCCGTCGAGGGCGAAGGACCGTCAGGCGTGGATCGCCGATCGCATCGCCGAGGCGGGGCTTCGGATCAAATCCGATGCCGCGACCCAGCTGGGTGCATGGCTCGGCGAGGACGCAGGTCGCCTCGACGGCATCCTTGCGACGCTCACCAGCACCTACGGTGATGGTCACGCGCTGACGTTCGCCGAGATCGAACCCTTCCTCGGCGACGCCGGGGGAGTGCCGCCGTGGGACTTCACCGACGCCATCGACGCCGGCGACACGACCAAGGCCCTCACCCTGCTCGGCCGCATGATGCATGCGGGCGACCGTCACCCGTTGCAGATCATGGCGATCATGCACAGCCACTATTCGAGCATCGCCAAACTCGACGGTGCCGATGCTCGCTCCGAACAGGACGCCATGGCGGCCACCGGCATCAAGTCTCCGTACCCGGCCAAGAAGGCGCTCGCGAACTTCCGGCGTCTCGGCCCGGCCGCATCGCGGCGATCGATCGAACTGCTCGCGCAAGCCGATCTCGATCTGCGCGGCGCGAAGGACCTCGAGCCGGAACTGGTCATGGAAGTGCTCGTCGCCCGCCTCTCCAAACTTCGCCGCTGAACGTCCCGAAAACGGAAAAATGCACTGATCCGGTCGCTCAGCGACCACATCAGTGCAGATTTCGGGCTGTGGCCGATCAGCCGGCGGCGTTGACCTTCTTCATCAAGCGGCTCTTCTTGCGGGCCGCGGCGTTCTTGTGGATGATGCCCTTGGAGGCAGCGGAGTCGATGCGCTTGACGGCGGCACGCACCGCCTCCTCGCTGTCGTCGGTGCCGAGCGTGGCGTCGACGCGCTTGGTGCGGGTCTTCAGCTCCGACATCACCGCCTTGTTGCGCTCGTGGCGCTTCTCGTTGGTGATGTTGCGCTTCTTCTGGCTCTTGATGTTGGCCATGGCCGTGGAACCCTTGCTTTCGTCGAGTGGTCTGCGCAGCGAGGCCCGGTGCCTGCGCTGAACAGCCCTGAGACTCTAGCGGCGCCCCATCCTGAGCGGCAACGTGCCCAGATAGCGTTGGCTCGGTCATGGATCTGGCCCGCATCCGCAACTTTTCGATCATCGCACACATCGACCACGGCAAGTCCACGCTGTCGGATCGCATCCTGGAGATCACCGGCGCAGTCGATGCCCGCGACATGCGCTCGCAGTATCTCGACTCGATGGACCTCGAACGCGAGCGTGGCATCACGATCAAGGCACAGAACGTCCGCGTCGACTGGAAGGGTCACGTCTTCCACCTGATCGACACGCCGGGTCACGTCGACTTCGGCTACGAAGTGAGCCGCAGCCTCGCCGCCTGCGAGGGCGTCGTGCTGGTGGTCGACGCTGCGCAGGGCATCGAGGCGCAGACCTTGGCCAACTGCTATCTGGCGATGGAGAACGACCTCGAGATCGTCGCTGCGCTCAACAAGATCGATCTGCCGGCCGCCGACCCCGACCGGTATGCCGCCGAGATCGAGAAGATCCTCGGCATTCCCGCCGACGAGATCATCCGCATGTCGGCCAAGACCGGCGAAGGGGTCCCCGACCTCCTCGACGCAGTCATCGAGCGAATCCCCGCACCCGTGGGCGACCCCGATGCGCCGCTGCAGGGCCTGATCTTCGATTCTCAGTTCGACCAGTACCGCGGCGTCGTTTCGAGTATCCGGATCATGCAGGGCAAGATGACGTCGGGTTCGAAACTCACCTTCATCCAGGCCGGAGCGAACCACGAAGCGATCGAGATCGGTACCCGCCGCCCTGTGCCCACGCCGGTGACCGAGCTCGGCCCCGGCGAGGTCGGCTACCTGATCGCGGGCATCAAGGACGTCGGCGACGCCCGCTCGGGTGAAACAGTGACCACCGCGTCTGGCGGATCGACCGACGCGCTGCCCGGCTATCGCGATCCCAAGCCGATGGTGTTCTCCGGCATGTTCCCGATCGACGGCGACGACTTCGAGAACCTCCGCGAGGCGTTGGAGAAGCTCAAGCTGAACGACGCGTCGATCACGTACACCCCCGAGTCGTCCGGTGCGCTCGGGTTCGGCTTCAGGATCGGCTTTCTCGGCCTCCTGCACATGGAGATCGTGAAGGAACGCCTCGAGCGCGAGTTCGGACTCGCACTGATCGCCACGGCGCCGAGCGTCGAGTACCGCCTCACGCGCACCGACGGGAGCGTCGAGTTGGTCGACAACCCGGCCGACATGCCCGAGGCGCAACGGATCGCTGCCATCGAGGAACCGTTCTTCAAGGTGTCGATCATCACCCCCACCGAGTACACGGGCGCGTTGATGGATCTCTGCCAGTCGCGCCGTGGCGAGATGAAGAAGATGGACTACCTGTCGCCCGAACGAGTGGAGCTCGTCTACGAGGTGCCGCTCGCCGAGGTGGTCATCGACTTCTTCGACCAGATGAAGTCGCGCACCAAGGGCTACGCCAGCCTCGACTACGAACTGTCGGGCTACCGGCCGTCGCAGCTCGTGAAGGTCGACCTGCTCCTCAATGGCCTGCCGGCCGACGCGTTCAGCACGATCGTGCACCGAGACTCGGCGTATCACTACGGCGCACGGATGTGCGAGAAGCTCAAGGAGCTGATCCCGCGTCAGATGTTCGACGTGCCGATCCAGGCGGCGATCGGTGGCAAGGTCATCGCCCGCGAAACGGTGAAGGCCCGGCGCAAGGACGTGCTCGCCAAGTGTTACGGCGGCGACATCACGCGCAAGCGCAAGCTGCTCGAGAAGCAGAAAGAGGGCAAGAAGAAGATGAAGTCGATCGGGCGCGTCGAGGTGCCCGGTGACGTCTTCATCAACGCCCTCAAACTCGACGATTGATCGTTCCGGGCGCCGATGTCCGCCTGCCCGGAGCAGTGCTGGCGGTCGTCGGCGAGTGTGGCGTGACGGCCAGGACGGTTCGGTCGTGCGATCACCCGAGCGAGCGGTAACGATGTGTTGCTGATGTCGTCGACGTTCCGTTCGCTCAAGTACTACAACGCACGGTTGTTCTTCTCCGGGCTGGCCGTGTCGAACGTCGGCACGTGGTTGCAGATGACCGCAATGTCGTTGCTGGTCTACCGTCTGACGGGCGAGGCGACAGCGGTCGGTATCACCCTGGCGCTGCAGATGTTGCCCACGCTGCTGCTGGGCGCTTGGGCTGGGGTGATCGCCGACGGGCGAGACCGCCGCACGATGGCCATCGTCACGCAGAGTGCGCTGGCGGCGCAGGCGCTCGTGCTGGGCACGATCGACCTGGCCGGGTGGGCGAACCTGCCGGTGGTCTACGGGCTGTCGGTGGTCCTCGGCGTGGTCAACGCGTTCGACAACCCCGCTCGGCGCGGGTTGGTGACCGAGCTGGTCCCGACGGTGGACATCTCGAACGCAACGTCGCTGAACACGGCGGTGATGACCGGTTCGCGCATCTTCGGCCCGGCGCTGGCCGGCGTCCTGGTCGCCACGATCGGCACGGCGTGGTGCTTCATCCTCAACGGCGTCACATTCTTCGCGATCATCTTCTCGCTCGTGGCGATCCGTCGCGACGAGATGTTCCCAACGTCGCGTCGTCCGAAGGGTGGCAAGCCGATCCGCGAGGCGTTGAGTTTCGTCACCGGGCACCGTGACATGTTGATCATCTACGTGCTGCTCGTGATCGTGTCGACCGTGGCGTTCAACCAGGGTACGGTGCTCCCCAAGCTCGCCGACGTCCGCTGGGGCGGCGAGGAGGCGTTCGGATTCGTCCTTGCCGTGATGTCGGTCGGCTCGCTGACCGGCTCGCTCCTCACCGCCCGGCAGCACGTCGTGACGATGCGGTGGTTCTTCGGGGGCATCGTGGTGATGGCGCTCGCCGGATTCGGATTGGCCTGGGCGCCCAACCTCGCGCTGGCATTCGTGTGGTGCGTGCCGTTCGGGGCCGGCGGTGCAGCGTTCATCGCAGGTGCCAACGCGATCACCCAGCAGGAGTGCCCGGCGGACATGCGCAGCCGGCTGTTGGCGCTGCAGGCGGTTGCCTTCCTCGGCTCCACGCCGATCGGCGGCCCGATCACCGGGCTGATCGCCGACAACATCTCGGCCGAGTGGGCGCTTGCGTACAGCAGCGTGATCAGCCTGATCTGCGTCGGATTCGCAGGTGCCTACTGGCGATCAGGGAGTCGGACCGAGACGCGCGAACTCACGCCGACGGGCTGAACCGAACGATGGGTCGTCGAGTGAGGATCCTGATCACGGTCGGCGCCACGGCCGCGCTCATGGCTCCGGTGGTTCTCGATCGCGACGGGTTCCCGCTCTCGACGTACCCGATGTACTCGCGTGCCCGCGGCGACGCCGTCACGTTCGCGACTGCGCAAGCCGTTGCGGCGGACGGTACGACCTCTGCCCTCACGCTCGGGATCATCGGCGACAGCGACGACCCGTTGATCGTCGCCGGGGAGTTGCGCGAGGCCATTCGCAACGGACGAGCAGCCCAACGGTGCGATGAGATCGCGTCGCGCGCCATCGGGTGGCGTGGCCTCCCGCCCGGTGCGGCGAGGATCGAGCTGGTGACCGAACGCCGCGACGTGGTCGCTCAGGTGGAGGGCGCCCCGAGTCTGCTCGAACGGACGATCCATGCCGCCTGCGAGGTTCCGTCGTGACGCTCGCCGAATCGACGGCGGCGCCTCGTTCGCTGCCGATCGTCGATGCGGTCGCGCCGCCGGAGCGGTTGGCGATGTTGCGAATCCTGACCGGCGTGTTCGCAGTGGTCTACCTCCTCGTTCGGCTCCCGGCGTTCCTCCAGCTCGGCGATCGTCGCGCTGGGTTCGACGGGGTCGGCCTCGCGAGAGTGCTCGGCGGCCCGGTGTCGAGCGGCGTCATCGATGCGACGATCGGTGTCACGGCATTGGCCGGGATCGGGTTCGTGGTCGGCTGGCGGTTCCGGATGACCGGTCCACTGTTCGCGTTCGGCTTGCTGGCGCTCGGTTCGTATCGGGGTTCGTGGGGCCA
>JBGTIA010000119.1:0-11639 GCA_041745835.1 Ilumatobacteraceae bacterium
CGCCGGCCCGGCGCCGAAGCGCTCGGTGTCGGCCTAGACTGGTTCATGACATACCGACCACGGGGCTGACTGGTTTCGACGTCAGAGCTGTTGGGCGGGTTTGCGACCCGAGTTGCTCAGACTCGCTAAACGGGGCACCAACAACAATCGACGCCAAAAACGCCGATTTCGCTCTCGCCGCCTGATCTGATCAGGTAGCGACATGCGATCATCGTGAGCAGAAATGCCGCACGGGGCCACTCCACCGCAGCCCGGCACCAGAAGCGGGGGATGACGGCGAGAAAGACCGCTGACGGTCGGAAAGACGACTGACATCCGGGAAAGCCCGGGCGTTGATCCTCACGGATCAGCCGACCCGCCGGTGAGCCAGCGTCAGGCTCGAGGTCGGGAATGGTCGTAGCAGGTTCGTTCACGGGCTGATGGACGGGGGTTCGATTCCCCCCAGCTCCACAAATTTCGAGGCGCGTTTGCGCAGCTCAGGGCATGTGCGCCTCGTTCGCGTCTCGGCCGCAGGACGCGAGGAGGACGCGGCGCGCAGCGTTCACCGTTCCGTAACGTGGCGACCCCAAACACTCTCCGTGACGAGGTGTCCTCACCCGTCTGAAACGTTTCGGTCGACTGCGTACACCAATCGGAGCGGGAGCAATCGCTTCCACTCCGTGTCGAGAGCGGCGTAGTGCTCGAAGATCAGCTCGACAAGTCGACTGCCATTGATCAGCCGCAGGTCCTGGCGCGTGCGCTCCATGTGCAATGCGTCAGGGGTATACGAGCCGAGCGTCACGAAGAGCCCAAGTTCCGACCCACCGTGCGCAAGAGCGCCAGCGAGCTGCTGGACGACCGGACCCCCGATGGTTGAAGTCGTCCGTTTGCACTGCACCTTGATGATCGGGGGCTCGATACCGAGCGGATCTCGACTCGCGATCACGTCGACGCCACCATCTCCACTCTTCTGTGTCACCGTCGTGCGATATCCCATCGCTCGAAGGAGGGCCCCGACGAACTCCTCGAACCGGTACGGCTCCAGCGCCTTGAGGATGCTGATAACGAAGTCTTCTGCATAGTTCGCAGCACGCTCCGCGTTGGGCTCGACTTCGGCCAGTTCGACCTCGGCCTCCTCTGTCTCGACCGGTTCGACAATCGGGCCCGACGTGGTGAAGGACGGCAGGAAGTCCTTCGCGTGACGCGTCACCTGGAACAGAGTCACTGCCGAGCCGATTTCGTTCAGCGCACTCTTCGGGAAGTCGTCGCGGGGGACCGCGGTTCGCACCCATTTCACCCTGCGACGGTTCGGGTACTGCTCAGCGCCGGGCTCGTAGTAGTAGGGCCCGTCGACGATGCCGAAGTTGATCGTGCGGTCGGCCTTGTTCGGGCTGACCACATAGTCACCCTCCATCATCTCGTTGGTGAAGCGCCAGAGCACCCCTGCCCACACCGGAATGGCGCCAGGCTTGGCGTCCGGGTAGGTCTTCGCAACGAGCAACTTGAGTTCCTCCCGATCGAGCGACGGCTCGGCGAGATCACCGAGCTCTTCCCACCCGACAGCGACGAATCCATCGCCGACCAGGTCGAGCGACTTCGCCCGGTTGTGAATCCCCCACATCGTTGGCATCGAATCATCCTGTCTCATCAATGGCGACGACAGTGTCGTAGAGGCCATAGCTGCGGAGGCCGGGGTGCGAGTCGATGCCGGTGTAGGCGAGCGAGGCGTCCTCGTAGCGGCGGAAGGCGAACACGGCCTGGTTCATGTGGAGCGAGTTGAAAACGCCGAGCGACACCAGGAGGTGGAAGTCGTCGACCGAGAGGCCGGTCACCTTCTTGAACAGGTCGGGCTCGAGCTTGGTGATCACGTCCTGAAGCGTGTTCTCGCGGAAGTCGGTGAGGTACATGAACGCCGGGATCCTGGTGGCGAACTTGATCAACTTCTCCTGGATCTGCTTGCGCTTCGACTTGTACTCCTTCTCCTCCTCGGTGAGCTGCTTCTTCTCCTTCGGACTCAGGCTGTCGCCCTTCGTCTTCTTCGTGTCCTTGACGGACTCGCTCTTGTTGACCACCGTCTCGAAGATGCCGCTGCCGAGCGCACGGAAGCCCTCGATGTTCAGCACCGCATCCATTGCCGCCTGGTTGTTCATGATCCTGCGGAGCGTGTCGTTGTCGACGTTGACGAGCAGCGCGGACTCCCACTTGCGAGCGAGCAGCGTTGCCGACGTGCCTGACATGGCGATGTCCAAGATGCCGCCAGCGTCGACCTGGGTCATGTTCGAGCCGTCGTAGGCAAGAACCGGCAGGAACTTGACGAGCTCCTCGACGGCCTGCTCGGGGTTCGGGGTCTCGGGTGAGAGCCCCGCCCCGTAGTCGGCGATCTGACGCAGCGCCCGTGTCGGGGCGAAGTCGAACACGAAGCAGACCGGCTTGATGACCGCTTCCTCACGCGGATCATCGCCGTTCGGGTTCTTGATCGACCACGGCGACTGCACCCTGAACGCTGCCTGGAAGTAGGTCTCTGGCGATCTCAGGTTGCGCAGCATCAGGATCGACGACCACTGCGGCACGGTCACGCCGGTCGTCAGCTTCCCGCACGACAAGGTGATCGTCTTGGATTCGAAACCCGAGCCGATCGCGGTCCGGACCGGCGGCAGCGCAGCGAGCCCGATGCCCGCATCGGAACCGGCCACGTTCAGCACCTCGTAGTCGTGCCAGAACACGTTGTGCTTCTCCGCCAGCAGATTCGCCATCGCGTGACACGCTGCAACGCTCGGCAGGAACCAGAACGAGTGCTGCATGTACGGGAGCAGTCGCACATCGGAGTACGGGAACGGTGGTCGGGTTCCGGACTTGAGAGCGCTCACCTGTGTGGGCATGTGGGCGCCGCGGATGATGTCGAGCGACTTCTGCACATCGGTCTTGTGCGTGAACTCGGCTCCAGCCCCCCTGCCGGTGGCGTCGAAGAACGCGTTGAGGTCGAACTCGTCGAACTCACCCTGGCTGGCGATCGCAATCAGCTCATCGGGCATCTGGTACGTCAGCAGCCGCATCTCGGGCAGCGCGGAGTACGGGTTCCACGCATCGGGATGTAGAGCGGCGAACTCCTGCTTGGCCCGTTGCTCGTCGGTGTAGGTCCAGTTGAAGATCTGCTCCTCGATGAACTCACCGGTCGCGAGCGCCTTGAACGGCGTCCCGGAGAGGTAGAGATACGCCCGCGTCGTGATCGGCAGGAAGTCCGACTCCTCACCCGACAGCGCCTCGAGACCCTCATCGAACTCGTCGAGCACTGAGGCGTACTCCGCCGCGATCTCCTTCTTGGCGACGTCGTCGTCCTCGCCCTCGAACAGCTCCTTGGCGTTGTCCCGCCACGCGCCGAAGTGGTACTCGTCGAAGATGACGAGATCCCAGTTGACCCAGTGCAGCCACTCGTTCTTCGCCTTGATCTGACCGTTCTTGCGCCCGAGAAGATCCTGGAACGACCCGAAGTAGACGAGCGGCCGCTTCTTGTTCGCCTTCATCGGGTCGCCGCCGTTCGCCTTCGACAGGTACTGCCACCCCTCGAAGTCGACGTGCGAGGTCAGGTCAGTCTCCCAGGCGTCCTCGACCGCCGGTTTGAAGGTCACCACCAGCACCCGCTTGGCGCCGAGACGCTTTGCCAGCTGGTAGGCGGCGAACGTCTTGCCGAATCGCATCTTGGCGTTCCACAAGAATCGCGGCACCGCCTCGGCGTCTTCGGCCCAGATCGACTCGTAGTACGTCGCAGTCTTCACGACCGCCTCGCGTTGTTCGGCACGCATCGCGAAGTCCTCGTGATGCGTCCCGCTCAGCGCAGCTCCGGTGCGAAGCTCCTTGATGACGGTGAGCACGTCGTTGGCGGTGCACCGCATCCACTCCAGCTCGACATTCTGGAACCCCTTCGCTTTCAACCGCTCCCGAACGGCGCCGTCACGAAAGAACGACCCATCGTCGCGATCGGCTGGCTCGTCTACTTCCAACGTGTAGGCGAGCTTCGCCTGTCCGTGCGACTGTTTGATACGGACGTTCACGTCCTGGGTCGTCTGACCGACCTTCAGGCACCCCGAATACTTCGGGATATCCGGAGTCGACCACGCATAGATCCGCAGGCGCGCCTCGGGCCGCTCGGGGAGCAGCTCGTCAATCGGCAGCGTCATCGCCAGTTTCCATCGGACGGACGATCCCCTCGATGAAGGCAATCTCCTCGTCCGTGATGCCGTACTTCTCGTAAAGATCAGCGTCGGTCCAGCGGCGACTCCAGTCCTGAACGGGAACGAACGTGTACACCTTCCGCGTCGTGTCCTGGGATGCCTTATGCAGAAGAATCAGGAACCGAGTGAATCGACACTTGAGATAGCTAAGGACGCTCTCCGCTTCCTGCTTTGAATCGAGTGGCCCAATGCAGAGGTACGTCTCAGAGGAGATACTTCCGGGTTCACCGATGAAGGGAGTGCTGATGATTCGGTGCGGGTAGGTGTCCCGGTTACCCGTCCCCGGGGCGGCGCGTCCCACGTACACCTTCCATGAATCGATTAGCTCGGTGCCCACGGACACCGAGGCCCGGGGGATGTAGCCCCTGCCGCCGTTCTGGTGAACCACTAAGTCACCCGGCTTCGCACCATCGCTGCCCTTGAAATAGGTGCGGAGTCCGAAGGGACGAAGCGAACTCACCAATCGGTCGAATCGCCTCGATTCCAAAAGCGATAGTGAGCTCGAATTGCCTGACTCTTCGGCCATCACCTTCTTCAGTATCGAGAGGCCTTCGTTGAAGCGGATGAAGATGTCCGCTCCCTCCTCGAGTAACCGTCTCGTGGCGGTCGAGACCGGCCATTCCTTGAAGTGTGTTGACACTCGACAGAGCCCTGGGTTGTCGCGGTCCCACAGGAAGTAGCACACGCCTCCTTTGAGCCCGACGCCGGGGAACACGTCCGCTGCGCTGAGGTAGTCGTCGATGGACCGGATGCGGTCGTCGGACAACATCGACTCACGGAAGTCATCGAGACCCTTTCCGCCGGCGAACCATCGCGATGGGATCACCATCGTCAATAGACGGGGATCGAGAGTCTTCGCCTGATCCACGAACTTCTGGTAGATCGGTGCGGCACTCGTGCCGTAGCCCCCGTCGTCGAGCTGGTACGGCGGATTGCCGATGATGACGTCGAACTGCATGTCGTCTCCGAACAGCTCGGCGAGGCGAGCCTTGATGTCGTCGGTGTGGATGAAGGCGTAGGCGTGAGACTCCATCTCGTCGCCTCGATCGAGCGATGTCCGACTCGCCCCACAGAATCTGCAGCGGTCGTTGCGCCAGTCGTGTTCGAGCCGCTCAAACCAGATGTTGCCGTCGGGAGCATCGAACGAGGTGGCGATCGAGTGCTTGCCGTTCGCCCACTTCGAGCAGTACAGGCTGCGGCGGGCTAGCAGACTCGTCAGCTCGGTAATCGCGATGCCGTAGACCTGGTTGGTCAGGATGTGATCGACACGCTCGTTGAGGTCAGGCATTTCGTCGGCAAGTCCCGCCACCAGCCGCTTGGTGATCTCTCGGAGGAAAACGCCGGACTTGGTGAAGGGGTCGAGGAAGCGGATGCTGCTGTTCGTCCAGATGCTCTCTCCACTGTTCGCGTCGGCCCAAGCCCGCTCGACCGTGTCGAGCATCTGGTTCGCCAACTCGGGCGGGGTGAACACCTCATCGTTCGACAAGTTCGCGATGCACGTCAGCACGTCCGGATTCCGGCCTTGGAAGGCGAGCGGCGCCTGAATCACCGGGCGATCTCCGCAACGGTCATCGGCGGATAGGACTTCGTCGGGATGAATAGATCGTGCTCGTCCAGTTCGGCGAACAGCGTCCCTTCGATCGAGGAACGCTGGGTGAGCGTGTCGAACCGGAAGTCGCGCCGCTGGAACCTTCCCTTGCCGAGGTAGCCCCACTCGGGGAACGTGATCGGCAGGCCGGTAGACGTAGTCATGCTGAGGGCATCACCCTGAACGACGTTGGCCTCGACCACCACGTGAGCGGCCCCGAACCACTCATCGCCCACGCCCTTGCCGAGGTAGTCGAAGAGCGTGTCGAGCAGGTTGGCCCGGCACTCGACTGCGTTGTCGGCGAGCAGTTCGATGCCGTAGACGCACATGAGCGAGAGGAGTGCGTGGTGCCGCTTCTCGAAGTCGCTCTTGGCGAATCGCTCGTGGACGGTGGCCAGCTTCCGGCGGAGCACCGGAACGAGGAAGTTGCCCGATCCGCACGCCGGTTCGAGTACACGGGCGTCGATTCGCTCCGACTCCCCCTTCACGAGATCGAGCATCGCCTCGACCAGCCAGCCAGGGGTGAACACTTCGCCGTGGTCAGCGACCCGCTGACGAGACTTCACCAACTGCTCGACGGCGTGCAGCCGTGCAACGACGTCTCGACGCTCAGGCGGCACCGGCGCTGCGGGACCTCCAGCCTCGATCGCTCCGCCCACCAAGATGATGGTAGTCAGAACGGCGGTCGAGGTCCCGGAGATCATCCCGAGGGACGTCCCGGACCTCGCCGCAGCGGCGGGTGCACAACTGTGGTGATCTTCTGTGCGTTATCCGGGAGCTACGCCTCTTCGAGGCCCAGAGTGCCACGGGAGGCGGGGCCCACCGCTGTCGGGACGTGCGGGAGTCACCGGTCGGCGAGCGCACCGGCCATTTCGCGTACCGGGCGCTCGGTCGGGATGTAGTCCGGGACGTGCCGAGTTCAGAGTCGGGTCATGAGCTCGACTCCGATCCCTCCCCCGGCAGCGAAGCGTTCCCGCCACGGGAGCAGCCGTCGGCCGCAGCTGATCACGATCAACGAAGTCGCTGACCGTCTCGGCGTCTCGGTGCGTCACGTTCGGCGACTGGTGTTCGAGCGTCGGATCCCGTACCTGAAGTGGGGTCGTCTGCTCCGGTTCGACATCCAGGACATCGACGTCTGGCTCGCCGAGTCGCGCATTCCGGCCGACGGCGATTCCCGGGTTCGGGAATGACGGTGAGGCGTAGTCTGTGCGGGCCCGTCGTCGTGACGATCGTGGCCTCGCCGCCTGGTCGGCCATCAACACAACGAACGCCCCTGCGGAGGTGACCGATGGGGTTCGTCGAACCAACCAAGTTCACGATCGTGACCAACCGGACCACCGGCGCCACCAGCATGCGGGTCAGTCGCGACACGAAGTGGAAGGCCCGCTACCGCGACCCAAAGGGCCGGGCACGGAGCAAGACCTTCGACCGCAAGTACGACGCCGAGAAGTTCCTTGCCCGCGTCGACACCGACATCCAACGCGACGACTGGGTCGACCCGCAACGGCGACGGGCCGGCTTCGACGAGTGGGCCGACGCGTGGTTCGCCACCACCGCCCGGCTCTCGGCGTCGACCCGCAGGGGCTACGAGAAGTCGCTGCGGCTCTACGTGCGCCCCGCGTTCGGCGGACGGCGCATCGCCTCGATCGACTGGCTCGAGGTCGAGCTGTTCGTGTCGTCGCTCATCGAGCGTGGGCTGAGCGCGAAGACGTGCCGTGAGGCTGCCTCGGTGCTGTCGCTCATCATGAAGACGGCGCAGCGGGCGAAGGTGATCCGTGAGAACCCGGCGAGCGGTCACAGCATCCCGATCCGCAGGCGGCGCGTCCCGGTGCTCACCATGGCGCAGGTCCACCAGCTCGTCGAAGCCGCCGACCCGCGCTACGTACCGGCGATCTGGCTGCTCGTGCTCGCTGGTCTTCGACCCTCGGAACTTTGCGGGCTCCGGGTCTGCGACATCGACTGGCCACGGCGAACGCTGACGGTCAACGAGACACAGATGTGGGTGAAGGGCGAACACGTCGTCAAAGGACCGAAGACCGAGTCAGGCGTTCGCACGATCCCGCTCCCCGAGTGGCTAATCGAGCAGCTCGCTGCGTCGCTCTCTGCCCAAGCCGAGACGACCGGTCACCGGCCGACCGGGACCGACCGGATCTTCGTCTCCCCCACCGGCAAGCCGATGTACGACCACACCCTCTGGCGCATCGTCCACAACGCCCAGGTGGCTGCCGGCCTCCCCCACTTCCGGCCCTACGACCTCCGCCACACCCATGCCTCGCTGCTCATCGACCTCGACGCCCACCCCAAGGCCATCAGCGAACGCATGGGCCACAGCGAGATCGGCGTCACCATGAACGTCTACGGCCACCTCTTCCAGGACAAGCAAGAGAAGCTCACCAACGACCTCGACGCCCTCGTCGAGCGGACTCGTCAGCCCAGCCGGCCAGACCCTTCGACGGTGAGGATCACGCGCTCGAAATAGCGAACGACGCGATGTTGTGCGCGTCGGCGGATCCGTCCGCGATCTGGCGCTCCCCGGGCATGGGCGGACTCAATACATCTTCCGGATGTCCCGCTGATGCTGGGGGCTGCACAAGTTCGATCGTTGTGCCGATACTGTGTACCTACTCCCCCAGTCGCTTCGGTGGCTGGGTTCAGGCCCGCCTTACCGGCGGGCCTTTGCTTTTCACCAGCCGTCCGGTTTCGTGATCGAGCCATGGGCGTCGAACAACTGGGCTGGAAGCTGCGCAGCGACCACGGCCGCAGTCCGCACGCGGCGAGTCTCGGAAGCGACCTTCTTCAGCGCAGCTGCAGGCTGACGATGCCTGCGGCGCACTGGCGACTTTCGCCGAGATTTCTCGCATCGTGGCCGCTTTTCAGCAGTATTTCTTGCACTTTGCGGTGATTCGGGCAGACTTTCCCGCATGGATCTCGCATCGGCGCCGCCGCCCCACGGCCAGTTCGTCGCTGCCACCAAAGCCGAGTACAGCAGACTGAGCCGACTCGCCAAGGCCGGGAAAGCCCAGCGCCTCGCCGCTGGACTGTACGCCATCGGAGCGACCCTCCCGCCCGAGCAGGTCGCTCGCCACCACTTGCACGCGGTGGTCGCGGCGATCTGGCCGGGAGCCGTGTTGTGCCATCGGACAGCAGTTTCCGGCGGCATACCGGTCGATGGCGCGGTCTACATCGCACATCCCGATCCGTCTCGCACACAGCCGCTGCGACTGCCGGGTGTCTCGATTGTTCCGTTGGTCGGGCCCCCGGCACTTCCCGGCGACATACCGCTCCCACACGCGCTCTGGATGTCGGGACCGGCACGAGTCCTGGTCGAGAACGTCACACTGCGCGGGAGGCCGGCGAAGTCCAAGGCGGGAACCGCGACGGTCGATGATCGAATCGACGAGCTGGCTCGGTCCGGTGGCGCAGGTCGCGTCCGTTCCACGCTGGAGCAGCTCGACGTCATCGCTGGTTCGTTCGATCCGAACGACGTCGACCACGTGCGTCAGCGCCTCAAGGCGGTGCTCGGCAGCTTCTCGGACACACCTCCGTCGGTCGAAGGTCGACTCGCTGCCAGGCTCGCCGGCACCCCGTACGACGCTCATCGGATCGAGATGATCGAAGGGCTCGTCAACGTGCTCCTCGATCGACCGCCGATCCCGCGCCCCGCCGCACCGCCGGTGGCGCGGTGGGAGTGGCTGAGCTTCTTCGAGGCCTACTTCTCGAACTTCATCGAAGGCACCGAGTTCGGCGTCGACGAGGCCCGCCGGATCGCCATCGACGGCGTCATCCCGCAGACACGGCCACAGGACGCTCACGACGTCGCTGCCACGTATCGTCTGGCGGCCGACCCCGCCGATCGCACGAAGACACCGAGATCCGGCGACGAGCTCGTCGCTCTTCTGCGTGAGCGACATGCCGTGTTGATGGCCGCCCGCCCCAACAAGCGCCCAGGCGAGTTGAAAGAGGTCCTCAACTACGCCGGCGGCTACCAGTTCGTCGAGCCAGCTCTCGTCGAAGGCACGCTCGTCAACGGGTTCGATGTGCTCGAACCGTTGCGGTCACCTCTCGCCCGGGCCACCGCGATGATGGCTCTGATCACCGAGTGTCACCCGTTCGACGACGGCAACGGCAGAGTCGCTCGGCTCGCCGCCAATGCCGAGCTGTCGACAGCCGGAGATGTCCGACTCGTGATCCCGACCGTCTACCGCAACAACTACCTCGCAGCGCTTTCCGGGTTCTCCAGCCGCGCCGGGCATGGCGAGCAGCTCGTCGCCGTCCTCGAGTTCGCGCAGCGTTGGTCCGCCGCCGTCGACTGGTCGGGCTATCACCTCGCACATGAAGTGTTCACGTCGTGCAATGCCTACGTGGACCCGAACCGCGCCGAGAACACGAACCTGAGACTGTCCATGCCACGACCTGAGTGATGCGGGCAACGGCCTGAGGTCACTCGAGGCAGCAAATCGCCAGACGAGCGCAGAAGCAGTACCGATTCGGTACTGCTCTTGCGGAGCACTCAGGCACCGTGGACGAGCGCAGCGAGTTCGCGATCTGGGCTGGCGTGGCGCTCACCATGCGCCAACGGACTGGCTGAATGCTGAAGTACATCGAAAGGTTGCTCGACCGGTCCTCGCTCGGGACGCCCTGATCCTCGCTGGAACGTGGTCGTCAATTCCGACGTCGTCCCCCTACTCGGCGACCCGATCGGACCAGTAGAGGGGTCGGCGCGTCATACCTTCGGGTACTTCGCGAGAAGTCGCTGTTCGACGACGTCCCAGTCCTCGCCGACGACTTCTCCCGACACGACCTGCTGCAGGCGCCTCTCGATCTCACGCAGCCAGTCGTCCGACACTTCGAACTCGTCGTTGTTCGCTCCCGGCAGGCGAGCGAGCAGCTCGGCGAGGAATTGGTCGCGCTCGCGGACGGGCAGCGCGAGGACTTGGTCGACGAGGGCAGCAGTGTCGGTACCCATCTCCCTACGGTACCTCCCGCACCACTGGTCGCCGGACCGTGCCGGGGTCGAGGTATCGCCAGATGCGGCGTCAATCAGGCGGTCGCCTGCGGCGCGACCGGTGACAAACGACTCGCCGAACACCATCGACGGCACGTCGGTGGGCTCATTACAGTTCGATCGCTGGGGATCGTCGTCGGCGCTGGGGGTACGGGGCAATGAGTTCGCAAGTTCGGCTGCTCGACGGATTCCACCTGTACGACAGAGACGGTCGTGAGATCGGCATCCCGTCCGGCGCACGGCGCCTCGTCGCCTACCTCGCGCTCACTCGCTCGACGCTGCCGCGCGGCCACGTCGCTGCTCAGTTGTGGACCGATTCGACCGATTCGTGTGCGCTCGCGAGCCTCCGCACCGCACTGTCGACATTGCGTCACCTCGGGTGCGATGTCATCGACGCCAGTCGCCACGAGGTCGTCCTCGCACCCGACGTCGTGGTCGACATCGACCACGTCCTGGCCCGAGCTCACGCCCTGTGCAACGATCCGACGGCCGCACCCGACACGGCCGATCTCGACGCATTCACCGCCAGCCTGCTACCGGATTGGTACGACGAGTGGGTGTTGTTCGAACGCGAGCGCGTTCGTCAGGCGTTCCTGCATGCCATCGAGGAGTTGGCCAACCGCCTCACTGCGGCGGGCCGGTTTCTCGAGGCGCTCGACACGGCGCTCGTCGGAATCCGCGTCGAGCCCCTGCGCGAAGGCACCTGGCGTGCGCTGATCTCCGCCCACCTTGCGGAGGGCAATCGGGCCGAGGCGATCCGCAGCTACCGGACCTTCGAACGCCTCATCCTGACCGAGCTGGGCGTGCATCCGAGCGACGCGACCAGCAACCTCGTCAG
>JBGTIA010000120.1:0-1898 GCA_041745835.1 Ilumatobacteraceae bacterium
TTCACCCACCTCCATGTCCACACCGAGTTCTCGATGCTGGACGGAGCGGCCCGGTTGGACGAGCTGGTGGCCAAGGCGGTCTCCGACGGGATGCCGGCGATCGGGATGACCGACCACGGAAACATGTACGGCACCCTGGACTTCTACAAGGAGTGCAACAAGCAGGGGATCAAGCCGATCATCGGCACCGAGGCCTACATGGCCCACGATCACCGCAGCGAGCGTCCGACGCGTCGTGGACGTGTCGACGATTCCGGCGGCGACACCGAGGGCGGCAAGAAGCTCTACTACCACCTGACGCTGCTCGCCGAGAACCAGACCGGCTACAAGAACCTGATCCAGCTGTCGAGTCTCGCGTTCATGGAGGGCTACTACTACAAGCCCCGGATGGACTGGGAGTTGCTCGACAAGTACTCCGACGGCCTGATCGCCACCACCGGGTGCCTCGGCGGCCACGTGCTGCAGTCGTTGCTGAACGGCGACGAGAAGGGTGCGATCGAGAAGGCGGCGCGGCTGCAGGACATCTTCGGACGCGACAACCTCTTCGTCGAACTCCAGGACCATGGACTCGCCGCTCAGCGTGAGACGAACCCGAAGCTGATCGAGATCGCCAAGAAGATCGGCGCGCCCCTGCTCGCCACCAACGACAGCCACTACACCCATCAGGAGGACCACGAGTCCCACGATGCGCTGCTGTGCGTGCAGACGGGCGCTCTGCTCTCCGACGCGAAGCGCTTCAAGTTCGAGGGCAGCGAGCACTACCTGAAGACCGCGGCGGAGATGCGGTACCTCTTCCGAGAAGTGCCGTCGGCGTGCGACAACACGTTGTGGATCGCCGAGCGTGCTGATCTCCAGATCGAGTTCGGCAAGCCGCTGCTGCCGAGCTTTCCGGTACCCGAAGGATTCGACGACGCGTCGTACCTCGAGCACCTGACCTGGGAGGGCGCCCGCAAGCGGTGGGGCGACCAACTTCCCAACGATGCGATCGAGCGGCTCAGCTACGAACTCAAGGTCATCAACGACATGGGGTTCGCCTCGTACTTCCTGATCACGTGGGATCTGATCAAGCACGCTCGCGACGCGAACATCCGCGTCGGACCGGGCCGTGGCTCCGCCGCCGGATGCGCCGTGGCGTACTGCTTGTGGATCACCGACCTCGATCCGATCAAGTACGACCTGCTGTTCGAGCGCTTCCTCAACCCGAGTCGTGTGTCGATGCCCGACATCGACATGGACTTCGACTCGCGATACCGCGACGAGATGATCCGCTACGCCGCCGAGCGCTACGGCCGCGACCACGTGGCGCAGATCATCACGTTCGGCACGATCAAGGCACGCAACGCCGTTCGCGACGCCGCACGTGTGCTCGGCTTCCCCTACGGGGTCGGCGACAAGCTGGCCAAGGCGATGCCGCCGATGGTGATGGGGCGCGACACGCCGCTCAAGTACTGCTTCGAGCCGAACCCGAAGTACACCGACGGCTACAAGGCCGCCGCCGACCTCCGGGCCATGTACGACACCGACGCCGACCTCAAGAAGGTGATCGACGTCGCCCGGGGCCTGGAGGGCTTGAAGCGTTCCGACGGCATCCACGCCGCTGCCGTGGTGATCACCAAGGAACCGGTGACCGACTACGTCCCGATCCAGCGCAAGCCCGAGTCGGGTCAGGATCCGACCGAGGCCCCGGTCGTGACGCAGTACGAGATGCACGGCATCGAGGATCTCGGCCTGCTGAAGATGGACTTCCTCGGACTGCGCAACCTCGACGTCATCACCGACGCCGAGGCGATGATCCGGGCGCAGCGCGACCCGACCTTCGTCATCGAGGACATCTCCCTCGACGACCAGCCGACGTTCGACCTGCTCTCGAGAGGTGACACGATCGGCGTGTTCCAGCT
>JBGTIA010000121.1:0-1933 GCA_041745835.1 Ilumatobacteraceae bacterium
GGCGGCGACGAGATCATGTGCCGACATCTGGCGCCATGGAGCGGACACCGCCAGCGCGTCGTCCGGCTGCTGTTCACCGCGGGGGTCTCGGTCCCCCGACGCGGGCCCCGATCCGTCAACCCCGACATCCGCCGTCTCTGACCGGGGACGGGCGGGCGCGTGTGAGCGCTGTATGTACTGGCCGCGTGGCCAACGGTCCGCGGCGACGTGCGACCATGGGGGCGTGTGGCGAGCGCGTGGGACCGATGAGCGGAGTGGCGCGCCGATGCGGGCACGCATACCGGTCAATGCTCTCGTGGCGTTCGTTGCGCTGCTGGCGACGCTGACCCTGGCGGGTGCATCGCCATCATCGACCTCGGCGGCGGTGCCGAGCGCTCCGGTCTGCCTGGCCGATGCCCGCCCCGGCCAACTCGACCGGCTGTTCGCCTCGGAACCCGGTGGAGTGATCGGGGCCGACTACCAACGCGCCACGGCGCTGCCCGACGGCCGGTTCCTGTGGACCTTCCAGGACGCCGAGGTGCGGCGCCCGGCCGGAGGGACCCGGTTGGTGCACAACATCGGGATGATCCAGGACGGCGCTTGCTTCAGTGTCTTGATCGGAGGGACGGCCAACGACCCCCGTCCGTGGTTGTTCGCCGACGAGACCGTTTCGTTCGCCCGGTGGTACTGGCCGTTGGGGGCCGAACTCGGCGCTGACGGCCGGCTCCACGTGTTCGTGGCCGAGATGCAGGAACGTGGGCCTGGCTACCTGAGCCGCACCGAACCGACCGCCACGTTGGTCGCGGTCGTTGATGTGAACACCCTCGCGGTGCGCTCGACCACACGGCCCGCCAACGCGTCGGCGTCGCTGTACGGCTTCTCGATCGAGTCCGACAACACCTGGACGTACCTCTTCGCGCAGTGTCACCGCCAGTTCGGTTTCGACCCGTACATCTTCGTCTACGCCCACGACTTCAGCTGCTCCTCCCGGGTGACGGTGGCACGCGTGCCGAAGGGGCAGTTGCTGGCGGCGCCCACCTACTGGTCCGGGAACGCGTGGCGCAGCGATCCGGCCGCTGCGGTCCCCATTCTCGAGACCGGCCGCCTCGTCAATGCGAGCCAGTTCACGTACCTCAACAACCAGTGGATGGCGATCACCAAGGTCGGTGACTGGTGGGGGGACCGCATCGTCGTCGAGCAGGCGCTGCGTCCCGTCGGGCCGTACCGCGTCGTCGCCGACTGGGCGCCACCGACGAAGTGTTCGGTC
Source organism: Ilumatobacteraceae bacterium (assembly GCA_041745835.1). Taxonomy (GTDB): domain Bacteria; phylum Actinomycetota; class Acidimicrobiia; order Acidimicrobiales; family Ilumatobacteraceae; genus Sva-07. Next base: position 1,247 of record JBGTIA010000121.1, read on the forward strand.
GACTGCAACAACTACTTCGCCAGCTGGATCCCGTCCACGTCGCCGAATCAGTTGATCTACGGCCTCTCGCACAACCGGTGGGACGGGATCGCATCCGACGTGTACCGACCCACGTTCGGTACTGTCACAGCGCCGACACAAGTCATGCTCCCCGCCGAACGTTGCTCGCTCGGCTACTGCGGCTGACCCGAACCGTCGACGTACACGATGTGCCAGGCACATCGTGTAGGTCCTCGCATCCGCTCGACGAACCTTGAAGTTGGCTAGAACGTTCGCTGGTAGAATGAGCCAATGCGAATCGGAGCGTTGGCGCAGTGTTCGGGTCTCAGCACCCAGACGATCAGGTACTACGAATCGATCGACCTGTTGCCCGAGCCCGAGCGCACGCCGTCGGGCTACCGCCAGTATGCGGCCGACTCGACCGAGCGTCTCCGGTTCATCCGCGATGCGCAGGCGTGCGGCCTCACACTGACCGAGGTTCGTGCGGTGCTCGCGATGAAGGACGCCGGTCTCTCCACCTGTGCGCACACGCTGGCGCTGATCGAGCACCACGTCGCCGAGATGGACGTGCAGATCGAGCGCCTCCAGGCGGCCCGGTCGGAGATGGTCGAGCTCGTCGAGCGGGCCCGTGGGTTCGACCCGGCCACCTGCACCGACCCCAACCGCTGCCACGTGATCGACCCCTCA
>JBGTIA010000122.1:0-8978 GCA_041745835.1 Ilumatobacteraceae bacterium
ATGTCGTGGGCACGTACCGGCGCACCGGACAGTCGCTTGACGCCGCGCACGACCGCATGGTGACCGCTGGTTCGCACGTCGGCGCCGAGACGCTGGAGCTCCTCGACGTAGCGGAACCGGCCGGGATAGAGGTTCTCGGTGACGATGCCGACGCCGTCGGCGACCGCCAGCATGGTGATGATCAACGGCTTGTAGTCGGTGGCGATCCCCGGGTACGGCAGGGTCGCGACGTCGATCGACCGGAGCCGCTCGGGCGCGACGACATGGAGCCGCACGCCGTCGCAATCCGAGATCGTCGACACCTCGAGACCCATGTCGGCGAAGCGGTCGAGCAGCATCGTCATGTGCTCGGGACGGGCGCCGACCATGTCGAGTTCACCACCGGCCACCGCCACGGCCGCGAGGTAGGTGGCTGCCTGGATCCGGTCGGGCACGGTGTGGTGGCTGACGGGACGGAGCGTGCCCGGCTCGACGCCGTCGATCGCGAGCGTCGAGGTGCCGACACCGGAGATCTGGGCGCCCATGGCGACCAGGAACTCACACAGATCGGTGATCTCGGGCTCTCGGGCCGCGTTGTCGATCGTCGTGCGTCCGTCGGCCAGCACCGCCGCCGTCAACAAGTTCTCGGTGGCACCAACGCTCGGGAAGTCGAACGTGATGTCGGCGCCGTGGAGTCGGTCGGCGAACGCCTCCAGGTAGCCGTGGCTGAACTTGAACGTGGCGCCCATCGCCTCGAGCCCAGCGACGTGCATGTCGATCGGACGGGCGCCGAAGTCGTCGCCGCCCGGCATCGACAGGCGCACCTGCCCGCAACGAGTGAGCAGCGGGCCGAGCACGTTGATCGAGGCGCGGATCCGTTCGACCAGTTCGTACGGGGCGACGGGCGTGAGGTCGCCGGTGTCGGTGAGCAGGAGCCGGTCGGGCGACGGGCGTTCGATCTCCACACCGATCGCGGCGAGCAGGTCGCCCATGATCGTGACGTCGGCGATGGCCGGCACGTTGGTGATCTCGAAGGTGCCGTCGGTGAGCAACGTCGCCGCCATCAGCTTCAGTACGGAGTTCTTCGCCCCGGGCACGACCACGGTGCCCGATAGGTTGCCACTGCCACGTACGACGATCACGGGCGCGTCGGCGTTCGGCTCGAGGTTCTCGATCATGGCCCACCAGTATGCTCGGCTCGTGGAGTCAGGCGGGCACAGGCTGATCCGTCGCTGGCCCGACACCCCCCAACAGCGTGAGCGGCTGCTCGCCCCTCGTGACGACCTGCTCCTCGAAGTGCCCGATGGAATGCCGGCTGAAGTGCCGTCTGCTGCGGCGGGAGCGCAGGTGGCGAACGATGTGCCGGCTGCTGCGTCGGGAGAGCTGGCGGCGAACGATGTGCCGAACGATGGGGCGGGCGGGCAGCGCCGCGAGCTGCGTTTCCGGCAGGAGGACGGCCCGTTCACCGCCTACGAGCGGACGGTGACCATCGACGCCGCCGCCGAACGACTCGTGGAGACGACGAGTTACTCGGTCACCATCCCGTGGTTCGGCTGGCTCTTCAGATTCCCCGTCAGGAGAGTGCTGGCGCGCAACGGGTCGCATCAGAGCTGGTGGGCGCCACCGGACCGGCTCGATGCCACCCAGGTGCTCGTGGTCGGTCTGCTCGCAGCGGCATCGATGAGCGCTGCGTTCGTCAACACGCTGTTCACCCAGACGGTCAACTTCGCCGCCGACGACTTCGGGATCAGCGACACCGGGATCGGGGTCGCCGGCGCCGTGGTACGCGCCGGAATCCTGATCGCGCTCCCGGCCGCGGTGATCGCCGACCGCATCGGCCGGCGACGGGTGATGGTGGCGGTCGCGTGGCTGGGACCACTGCTGTCGCTGTTGGGCGCGATCGCTCCGAGCTTCGTGATCCTCGTCGTCACCCAGACCCTCGCCCGGCCGATGGGCATCGCACTCGCCTTCCTGGTCGGTGTCGTGGCGTCGGAGGAGATGCCGCGCAACAGCCGCGCGTATGCGGTCAGCATCCTGGCGATGGCGGCCGGATTCGGGGCGGGGGTGGCCGTCCTGTCGCTGCGATTCGCCGACATCGGCGAGAGCGGGTGGCGGTACGTCTACCTGGTCGCGGCGGTCTGGTGCGTCGTCGCACTGGACCTCACCCGGCGACTGCCAGAGACCCGACGGTTCGCCGTGGCACACATCGACCGGACCACCCGGGCGCCGCGGTTCAACCTTCGTCGACTCGCCCTGATCGCGGCGGTCGCCTTCATCGGCAACATCTTCATTGCTCCGGCCAGCTTCTTCCAGAACCGCTACCTCGCGGACATCCGAGACTTCTCCGGCGGCATGATCGGACTGTTCTCGATCGCCGTCGGGACGCCGGCGAGCATTGGGCTCATCCTCGGCGGCAGGGTCGCCGACACCAGCGGGCGCCGTCGCCTGATCGCGTTCACGTTGCCGCTCGGCACCGCTGCCATCGTCGCGGCGTTCGCCGTCGGCGGTCCCCCGCTGTGGGCGTTCTCGCTGATCGGCGGCATCCTTTCGAGCGCCGCCTATCCCGCGCTGGCGGTGTACCGCACCGAGCTGTTCCCCACCGGGAACCGCAGCCGAGCTGCCGGGTTGATCACCGCGGCGGCGCTGGTCGGCGGGATCGGCGGCCTGCTGCTGACCGGGTGGTTGCTCGACGCCGGCTGGTCGTACGGACAGGTGATGGGCGTGCTCGGGCTGTGCCAGCTCGCGGTCACGATCATCGTGGTGGTGGCGTATCCGGAGACCGCACACCTCGAACTCGAGGCACTCAATCCCGAGGACGCCCCCATCGACCTCCATCACGTCGAGGTCCCGCACGTCGAGGTCTCGCACGTCGAGGTCCCGCACGTCGACGCCGCTCAAGACACCGATCACGTCGATCCCGGCGAGTCACGTGATCACCAGGACCGGCCCGATCCCCTGCGGAGCTGAGGGCCACAACCACCGCATCGCCGGACCGCCGACCTGGACGCGAGCCGATCAGCTCACACGGCGAACGAACTCGGCGGACACCGCGGCGATGGTGTCGTCGGCACCCGCGAGATCGTGGCGGCCGCCGTCGATCCACACGTGTTCGACCGGTGCTGGAATGGTCGCGGTCCACTCGGTCAACTCGGCGGGCGAGCCGAACGGGTCCCTCGTCCCGGAGATGAAGAGGCACGGCACGGCGAGGTCGACGAGGTGTTCCACCCGGAGCCGATCGGGCTTGCCCGGTGGGTGCAGCGGATAGCAGATCAGCACCAGGCCGGCGAGCCGCGCCACCAGGCCCTGCCCGTCGACGTCTGCGGCAACCATCGACGCAATCCGTCCGCCCATCGAACGTCCGCCCATCACCATCGGGCCCCGGCGACGACGGACGGACACGAGATCGCCACGGATCGCCTCCATCAGCTTCGGCGCCCGATCCGGTGCACGTCTCCCCTGCGTGCGATACGGGAAGTCCCGCCGCTCGACCGACGCTACGGCGCCCACTCGCTGTTCGATCGCCACCAGACTGGAGTGCTCGCGATCGGACCCGGCGCCGGGGTACAGCAAGACGGTCGGCTTGGCCATCAGGGGACGTCCCGGTCGATCCGCTCGATCATCACTCCCTCGATCATCACTCGGGAGCGGTGCTCAGCACGCGTCGTGCCTCGGCGAGATCGCTCATCGCCTTGGCGGCGTCGATGCTGTCACCGCCGTGGTCCGGGTGCACGTCGCGCATCCGTTCGCGGAACTTGGCCATCACGTCACGCTTCGACGGCGTCTTGCCACCGACCTCGAATCCCAACACCTGCAGCGCCCATGCGCGGGGGTCGGCGAGTGCCTCGAGGGCCAGTGTCTGGGAACCGGCCAGATAGGCGATCATCGCCGGGCCGATCGGGCCGCGCCATCGGGCTGCCTTCTGGAGCACGGGCACGATGCGGCGGCGGTGCTCGGGTGCGAAACGCTCGACGGAATAGATCGCACCTAGGACCTGCGAGAGGTCGGTGCCCACCGAGTGGAAGTCGAAGGAGATGTCGTCACCGTTGCCGATCATCCGGTGATGGCTCTTGGCGAGGCCGTGCCGGTCGACCTGGAAGCGGTGACGCAGTCGTGGCTGGACGATGTGATCGCCGCGCTCGATCGAGGTGAGCAGTCGGTGCACGTCGGTGACCAGGTCGTCGTCGACGCCATAGAGGTACTCCGCCACGATCGCGCCGAGCAGGAGCCCTCCGAAGCCGGGAGCCGGGTCGACCGGCAGGACGAGGTGGCCGAGTGCGAGTCGGCGTGTCGGCTGAGCAGGCCGCGTGTGCCAGATCTCGATCTCTGCCAGCAGCACGACGATCAGACGTAGGGTCGCAGGAGCGAACGCAGTTCCTGTGCTGCGCCGATGATGTCGGATTCGGCGCTGTCGCCAGGCGAACCGGTGGCGGCGTCGACGTCGATCAGCCCGATGATGCTGTCGACGGTGCCGACGGCACCGGCCCAGGGTCGGTGCGCCATCCCGTAGGGCGGTGTCTTGGCGTCGAGTTGCGGAGCGAGCTGGAGCAGGTCGTTGCGAGCGGGGGCGTCCATCGGATCCTTCGCGAGGCGATCTGCCGCGAGGAACATCGTGCTCAGCGCGCCCTCGGGCGGCGCCGACTGGGCGTCGCCCCCATCGCCGAGCAGCTCGCCGGCCTCGATCGCGTCGAGCAGGTCGTCGACGGCGTGTTCGGCGTCGGCGGCGACCATCACCGTGGTCCCGTCCCAGCGGTGCGGCACCTCCGATGCGACCAACGCTTCGGTCAGGACCGCGCGATCGGCGTCGGACCACTCGTCGAGACCGAACTCGGTGGATTCGGCGTCGTCGTCGAGCACGATGGGGAACGGTCCCAGGATCTTGTCGAGCTCGTCGAACAACGCGTCGACCTGGGCCTCGACCACTTCGGGCACGACGAGTTCGTCACCGTCCCAGACATGGGGCAGTTCGGCCTCGGCGAGCGCCTCGGACAGCTCGGCGCGCTGTTCGAAGTTCCACGCCGCGACGTCGTAGTGCACCTTGACCACGTCGGGGTCGTTCGGATCGAAGTCGAAGGGTTCACCGGATGCGGCGCGGTCCTGCTGCGCTTCGTCACCGGACTGCTTGTTGACGAATGCCACGCTGAGACGCTACCGCCAGCACGTACCCACTCGAAGTCCTGCGCCGAGTTCGACGTGATGGTTCCCCGCGCCCAGGGCTCGCGGAACCGACCGGAGTTCCAGGCGCTGACTTCGGGGCATGTGATGCATCATCGCCTCGGGAACTACCGTGAGGACATGACAACGTCGTCACGCCAGAGCCCCGACCGCAACCTCGCCATGGACCTGGTCCGAGCCACCGAGTCCGCCTGCCTCGCCGCAGCGCGCTGGGTCGGGCGCGGTGACAAGAACTCCGCCGACAACGCAGCCGTCGAGGCCATGCGTCTGTCGTTGTCGACCGTCGCGATGGACGGCGTCATCGTCATCGGCGAAGGCGAGAAGGACGACGCCCCAATGCTCTACAACGGCGAGCATGTTGGCGACGGCAGCGCGCCGGAAGTCGACGTCGCCGTCGACCCGATCGACGGCACCACGCTCACCGCGCAGGGCAAGACCAACGCACTCGCCGTGATCGCCGTTGCCGACCGGGGCTCGATGCTCGATCCGGGCCCCTCGTTCTACATGGACAAGATCGCCGTGGGTCCGGAGGCGGTCGGCGCCATCGACATCACGGCCACCGCCACCCAGAACCTGCGCTGGATCGCCAAGGCCAAGGGCGAAGAGGTCCGCGACCTCACGGTCGTGATACTCGACCGACCTCGGCATGACGAGCTCATCGCAGAGATTCGCGCGAGCGGCTGCCGGATCCGCCTGATCACCGACGGCGACGTCTACGGCTCGGTCGCGACCTGTTGGCCCGACGCCGGTGCCGATGCCCTGTTCGGAATCGGTGGCACCCCCGAATGTGTCATCTCGGCAGCGGCGAGCAAAGCGATGGGCGGCGAGATCCAAGCGCAGTTCGCTCCGCAGAGCGACACCGAACGCGATGCCATGATCGACACCGGGTTCGATCTCTCGCGTGTCTTCGGCCAGGACGACCTGATCCGGAGCGACAACTGCTTCTTCGCTGCAACGGGGCTCACCGACGGCGGGCTGTTGCGCGGCGTGCGCTTCGACTCGACCGGCGCACGCACGCAGAGCCTGGTGATGCGGTCACGCAGCGGCACGGTCCGCATGATCGACGCCCACCACCAGGTCAAGAAGCTCCGTGAGTTCGCCGCCATCGACTACTGACCGGTCCTTCGGGGTCGGGTCCGGGAGGACCGGCGGTCCTTCGGGGTCGGGTCCGGGAGGACCGGCGGTCCTTCGGGGTCGGGTCCGGAAGGACCAGGGCGCAGGGAACCGGCTTGGTTCCGCGAGACCTGGGCGCGGGGAAGTATCAGTCGGAGCGGGTGACTGCGCCGCTGACCCAGCGGGTGATCGACCGGGGCAGCAGATCGCTGCTCGTGACGGCGACCTTGTAGAGCGCACCGGGGACCGAGATCGTCTTGTTCGAGGCGACGTCGCGCAGCCCCGTCGACGCAACCTGCTCCACCGATGTCCATGCCGCATCGGGGATCCGTGTGGCGAGCCCCGTCGTGTTGCTGTGTTCCTGGAATTCGGTCTTCGTGAGACCCGGACACAGCGCGGTCACGTGGACGCCGGAACTCCTCGCCTCGGCGTGCAGCGCCTCGGTGAGGCTGGTGACGTAGGCCTTGGTCGCGGCGTAGACGCCGAGGCCCGGCGACGCCTGGAAGCTGGCCACGCTCGACACGTTGAGCAAGTAACCACGCCCACGCGGCACCATCGCGGTGAGCGCGGCGTGGCTGAGCACGGTGAGCGCCTTGATGTTCAGCTCCACCTCGTCGGTGAGGCGCTCCAGCTCGAGTTCGTGGAAGACGCCGCTCGTGCCGAATCCTGCGTTGTTGACCAGCAGGTCGACCGGCATGGTCGTCGACGAGATGCGCTCGACGACCGATGCCCGGCCGTCGGCGGTCAGCAGGTCGGCCTCGAGTACCTCGAAGTCGTCGTATCGAGCGGCGATCTCCTGCAGCCGGTCGCGCCGCCGCGCAACCAACACCGTCGGCACGCCGGCCTCGCCGAGCAGGCGGGCCATCTCTGCACCGATACCCGACGACGCGCCGGTGACGAGCGCTGACGTGAACGGGTACGACGGCATCTTCCTCAGGCGGTGAAGCCGGTGCCGGTGGCGCGCAGGCGGGCCTCGGCCCGGTCGCGGCCTGCGGTGGCGACTTCGATCAGCGATGACTCGAGGCTCTGGTCACGCAGCATGTGCTGGTGACGGTCCAACGCGGCCTTGGCGCGCTCGACGTCGATGTCCTGCGCCAGCTCCGCGGTGTCCGAGAGGATCGACACCTTGGTCGGGGTGCCGCTCACCTCGACGAAGCCGCGGTGGATGGCGATGTCCTGCACGGTGCCGTCCGTCTGGAACACCCGCGTGTGGTTCTCGACGAGCGCACCGAGGAACGCTGCGTGGCCAGCCTGGAATGCGACCTCGCCGCCACCGAGCGTCCGGGTGATGACCATGTCGGCCTCGCCCGAGTACAAGACCGCCTCCGGCGACACCACTTCGACGATGAGGGGCTCTGCCATGTCAGGACTCTTGGAGCTTCTTGGCCTTGGCGAGAACCTGCTCGACGCCGCCGACGTTCAGGAACGCCTGCTCGGGCACTTCGTCGAGGTCGCCATTGATGATCGCCTCGAACGACTCCACGGACTCGGCGACCGGCACGTACTCGCCGGTCAGGCCGGTGAAGACCTCGGCCACGTAGAACGGCTGCGACAGGAAGCGCTCGACCTTGCGGGCCCGGTTCACGATCAAGCGGTCCTCTTCGGACAGCTCGTCGAGACCGAGGATTGCGATGATGTCCTGCAGCTCCTTGTAGCGCTGGAGCGTCTCCTGCACCCGGCGGGCGATGTTGTAGTGATGCTCACCCACGACCTCGGGCGACAGGATCGTCGAGGTCGACGCCAGCGGGTCCACCGCCGGGTAGATCCCGAGTGCGGCAACCTGGCGGGAGAGCTCGGTGGTGGCGTCGAGGTGCGTGAAGGTCGTGAACGGCGCCGGGTCGGTGTAGTCGTCGGCGGGCACGTACACGGCCTGCAGCGACGTGATCGATCGGCCACGGGTGGAGGTGATGCGCTCCTGCAGCTGGCCCATCTCGTCGGCGAGCGTGGGCTGGTATCCCACGGCCGCGGGCATGCGTCCGAGGAGCGTCGACACCTCGGATCCGGCCTGCACGAAGCGGAAGATGTTGTCGACGAACAGCAGGACGTCCTGGTTCTGGACGTCACGGAAGTACTCCGCCATCGTCAGCGCCGACAGGGCGACGCGCAGGCGCACGCCCGGCGGCTCGTCCATCTGGCCGAACACGAGGGCGGCCTTCTCGAACACGCCCGACTCCATCATCTCCAGACGGAGGTCGGTGCCCTCACGGGTGCGCTCGCCGACGCCGGCGAACACCGACACGCCACCGTGCTGCGAGGCGACACGGTTGATCATCTCGGTGATGAGCACGGTCTTGCCCACGCCGGCGCCGCCGAACAGGCCGATCTTGCCACCGGCGACGTACGGGGTCAGCAGGTCGATGACCTTGATGCCGGTCTCGAACATACGAGCCGACGGCTCGAGCGCATCGAAGGCGGGGGCGTCACGGTGGATCTCCCACCGCTCCATGTCCTCGAAGCCCTCAGGCGCCTCGTCGAGCGGCTCGCCCCAGACGTTCCAGATGTGGCCGAGCACCTTCTCGCCCACCGGCACGGTGATGCCGTGGCCGGTGTTGCGCACCGGAGTGCCGCGCACCAAACCGTCGGTCGGCTTGAAGCAGACCGCACGGACCCGGCTGTTGCCGAGCTGCTGGGCGACCTCGGCGAGGACCGTGATGGTCTCACCTTCGAGTTCGATGTCGAACTCGATCGCATTGTTCAGCTCGGGCAGCGCGCCG
>JBGTIA010000123.1:0-1794 GCA_041745835.1 Ilumatobacteraceae bacterium
GAGAGGCAGCGGTCGGCGCAGGCGGGTAGCGGAAGACCGGGGGGCGCCCGGCGTCAGTGGCGCTACTGAACGTCTCGCTGGAACGAGATTCGTCGGCACTCGTGGCGCACGCCGACACTGCCGACGCCCCGACCGAGAGCAGCACCAGCGTTCGGAACACCGATCGGCGCACTGGCAGCATGGGACGAGCCTACGAAGCCGCCGATTTCGAGCTTCGAACACGCAAGGGAACATGTACGAAACGCTCCGACAATCGCGAGCAACGGGGAAGGATCGGAGGGGTTTGTCGAGTTCGTCGGCGCCGCCATCGTTGTCTGAACGCACTGTCGCTCCGGCCGTTGGATGACTCCCATCGGTGAACCTGGTGAGACGTCGATCGGCCGCAGTGCCGAGCCCCGCTATGGTGCGCCGGTGGAACGAATCGACGTCCGCCCGCTGCGGCGGACCAAGGGTGCCCTCATATTGATGACCTCCCGCGGGGACTGGTGACCGTACTGCTGCGGTCAGCTCGTGAAGCTGGCATCGGAATACGAACGACTACACGCTGCTGGCGCGGAACTCGCCGCTGTCAGCGTCGATGACGAGGCCCGCCAAGCCGGCATGTCGAAGCGGTGGGGCTTCACCCACACGCGCTTCGTGTCCGATCCTGACGGGGTCTCGTTGCTGCGGCCGCTCGGGTTGTTCGACCCCGACGAGCGTGGCGGCATCGCACTCCCGGGCATGATCGTCTTCGACCCCGACGGCGTCGAGGTGTACCGCTACCAGGGCCGCGACTTCGCCGACCGAACCCACGACGACGACCTGTGGGCAGCAATCGAGGAGCTCAGACTTCCCGCCGTTGATCCGCCACCGTGGGTGCCGGTCGTCGAGGTCCCCGGCGATCTGCGCGGCTACTTCCGACCGACCGACTTCGGTGCGTACTTCCGTGGCAACCTGTTCGGCGCACTTGCCATCGGCCGGCGGGTCCCCGACGAGGCGAGCCGAGCGCTCGCCAAAGAGCACCGCTTGATGTCGCAATCGATGCTCGACGCCTGGACCCGATGGGAGCCCACCATGTCGCAACGGTGAGTCCTCCGAATCGCGTCTGAAAGCAGCACCACACTCGGTGAGACAGTGCAATCAGCGAAGGGATAGTCGAGCGCGAGCGCTGATTACATCGGCGAGGAACGCCAGGATGACCGGCGCGGTCAGCGTCGTGAGCATTCCCGCGCGGTCGAAGCCTGCGTTCTGTTGGGCGAGGACCCGGCCGAGCCCGCCGGCTCCGACCAGTCCGACGATGACGGTCTCGCGCATCGCCAGATCCCAGTGGTACGTCGACAGCGCGGCGTATCGGAGCCACAAGCGGAACCTCGCCGTAGAGCCGTGCGGAGGTCTTGGGTGCGCCGGCCGCGCTCAATGCACCGGACACAGCGCGGTCGGTTGCCTCGAGTGCGTCGGCGTTGAGTCCGGAACCAGCTCATCTGCTCGCAGGCCCCGTCGGTCCACACACGTTCCCAGAGATCACGCTCAGACGTCAGGGCCCCGCCACGCATGCGACGATCGCGTCGCCCGGCCGTGAACGTTCACGAAACCCGCACTGGACGTGCGCACGGAGTCACGCATCACTGGAAGACTCCGCCGATGGCCCGGATCGACCTCCTCGACGCATCGACGGCACCGATCTCGGCGACAGGGTTTTTCGAGTCGGGCGACCCCGGCCCGATCGTCGCTGCGCTGGCCAACGTCCCCGAGCTTCTCGCCCCGACGCTCGGGTTCGTGTCAGCGGCGCTCGGCAATGGCGCCGCGAGCACGCGG
>JBGTIA010000124.1:0-7707 GCA_041745835.1 Ilumatobacteraceae bacterium
CGACGATCCCACCGGCGACCACGACGATTCCGCCGACGACGGCTCCGCCGGCGCCGACCACTCCCTGACCGCCGCGAAGCTCGTCCGTCGACCCCCGCCGACGGCACCCCGATCCGAAAATTGCGCACGGCGTTGCGCCCAGCGGGTAGATCCGCGCAGATTTCGGGGTGTTCGGGTGATGGCGCCTCAGGCGATGCGTGAGAGGAAGTTGCGGAGCAGGTCGTGGCCGTGGCCGGTCAGGATGCTCTCGGGGTGGAACTGCACGCCCTCGACCTCGAACGTCCGGTGACGGACCCCCATGACGACGCCGTCGGCGCTTCGGGCCGTGACGGTCAGGTCGTCGGGAATGCTGTCGGGCGCCAGGGTGAGCGAGTGGTACCGCGTCGCGGTCAACGGCGACGGCAGGCCCTCGAAGACCCCGGCGCCGTCGTGCAGGATCGGCGACGTCTTGCCGTGCATCAGCTCGGGAGCCCCGACGACGTCGGCGCCGTACACGTGGCCGATCGCCTGATGCCCGAGACACACACCGAACACCGGCGTCCGCTGCGCCGCGAACGCCCCGATCGCATCGCAGATGATGCCGCTGGTCTCGGGGCGACCGGGGCCGGGCGAGAGCAGCACCGCATCGGGTGCGAGCGCCACCGCCTCGTCGACGGTCAGTTCGTCGTTGCGCACCACGACCGGGTCGGCGCCGAGCTCTCCCAGGTACTGCACGAGGTTGTAGACGAAGCTGTCGTAGCTGTCGATCACCAGGACTCGAGGGGCTGAGCTCACCGCTCAAGTATGGAGTCTTCGTGCTCACAGCACGCGCCGTGAATGCAGCGGCGGCCGGATCACGTATGCTCGGGACCGCATGGCTCCCCCGAAGCGAAAGACGGGCGGTGGACGGGTCACTCCGAAAGGAACACGACCAGAGGACCGCCACGTCAGCACCACCAGCGACAAGCGCCACGACGAGCACCACGACGTCGCCGCATCGTCGCGCTACACGCCCAAGGCGCGGCGTCGCCAGCTGATCCCGCCGAACTGGATCCCCGTGATCATGTTGGTGCTGCTGATCGGCGGCGGGGTGATGATCATGGCCCGCTATTTGATCTTCACCGAGAGCAACATCCCGACCCTGATCGGTCTCGTGATGATCCTCGGTGGGCTCTACACCGCCACCAAGTGGCGGTAGCTGCACGACCCTCTTGACACCGGTGAGCGAAGCGCCCGGATCCCGGCTTTTCGCTCATCGCTTCCCGGTGCGTGACCATGGGATCGGTCGAAACACATCAGTGTGATTTCCCCCAGGTTGTCCACACTCCTGTGGACAAGTGCCTCGCCGGGCGCCTCGGCCGCCGGTCACTCGAAGAGTGGCGCGACCTCTGTCATGTCCTCGAGGCAGTGTCGCGGCGGCGGTGGATCCTCGTCGGGAGCCATTGTCAACCTCAGCTCCACCCCACAGACATCGCAGCGATACCTGCGGTTCACCTTGCGCAATTCACCGGTCGGTGGCGGCTCTGGGGGCATCGACGTCATGCTGCGCAGCATCATGATCCCGGTTTTCCACAGGACGTAGCCGAGGACCAGTCCGAACCCGACCCAGATCACGGTCGAGAAGGCGGGCATCCGGTCACGCTATCCGGCCGAACTTTCCCCGGGTCGCTGGCCGTGTGACAATGAACACATGAGCTTGACACCGCTGTCCTCCATCGCCGAGGTCGACGCCGCCGCCACGGGTCGCACAGTCCCTCGCGACTTCCTCGAACTCGTCCGAGCCCATCCAGGCTCACCGGCACTGCACTCGATGCGAACCGGCGGCGGCTGGGACGCGTGGACGCTGCAGGAGTTCTCCGAGCAGATCGCCAGAGCCGCGTCCGGGTTGAGCGCCGCCGGGGTGGTTGCCGGCGAGCGTCTGTTGCTCATGATGCGCAACCGCCCCGACTTCCACTGGTTCGACGCTGCGGCGCAGTTCCTGCGCGCCACGCCGGTGAGCATCTACAACTCATCGTCGCCCGAGGAGATCCAGTATCTCGCTGGCCACGCCGAGGCCCGCATCGCCATCGTCGAGGATGCCGGCTTCCTCGAGCGCATCCTGAAGGTGCGCGCCGAGTTGCCGACGCTTGAGCGCATCTACGTGATCCAGCCGCCGGAGGGCCCGTTGCCCGACGGTGTATACGAGGCCGCCGACCTGCTCACCGGAGACGCCGCCGACCTCGACACGCTGGCAGCGGCGACCGACCCCGGTGACATCGCCACGTTGATCTACACCTCCGGCACCACCGGCCCTCCCAAGGGCGTGATGATCAGCCAGTACAACGTCGTGTACACGATCGAGATCCTCAAGCGCTCGATCCACTTCGACAGCTTCGTCGGGATGCGGGTGGTGTCGTACCTGCCGATGGCGCACATCGCGGAGCGCGCCGTCAGCCACTACCAGTCGATGACGCTCGGCTACAGCGTCTACTGCTGCCCCGATCCGAACCAGCTCACCATGTTCCTGAAGGAGGTCCATCCGCAGCTGGCGTTCGGAGTGCCGAGGGTGTGGGAGAAGATCTACAACGGGGTCAACGCGGCGCTCGCTGCGGACCCCGACCGCAAGGCGCAGTTCGACGACGGCGTGAACGCGGCGATCGAGATCCGCCGGTCGAATCTCGACGGCACCTTCACCGACGAGCAGCAGGCCACGCTCGACTTCCTCGACAGCGTGGCGTTCGGCAACGTCCGGGCGCTCGTCGGACTCGACGCCGTCGAACTGGCGATCACCGGCGCTGCCCCCATTCCCGCATCGGTGATCGAGTGGTTCAATGCGATCGGTGTGCCGCTCGCCGAGATCTACGGCATGTCCGAGACGACCGGTCCGATGACGTTCTCGCCCGAACGACCCAAGATCGGCACCGTGGGACGGGGATGCCATGGCATGGAGGTGCAGATCGCCGAGGACGGTGAGGTGATCTGTCGGGGCGGCAACGTGTTCGAGGGGTACTTCAAGCAACCCGACAAGACTGCGGAGACGATCATCGACGGCTGGTTGCACTCCGGCGACATCGGCGAGATCGACGACGAGGGCTACATCAAGATCGTCGACCGCAAGAAGGAGCTCATCATCACCTCGGGCGGCAAGAACATCAGCCCGGCGAACCTCGAAGCGGCACTGAAGACCATCCCGCTGATCGGCCAGGCCGCGGCGATCGGTGATGCGCGCAAGTTCGTGTCGGCAATCCTGGTCCTCGACCCCGAAGCCGCCGCCGTCTGGGCGAAGTCGAACGGTAAGGAGTCGTCGTCGCTCACCGATCTTGCCGCCGACCCGGACGTCATCGCCGCGGTGCAGTCGGGCATCGACGAGATCAACCAGCAGTTCGCCCAGGTCGAGCAGATCAAGAAGTTCACGCTCGTGGGTGAGGAGTGGCTGCCCGACAGCGACATGTTGACGCCCACCTCCAAGCTGAAGCGCCGCGGCGTCAACGCTCGCTACGCCGACGACATCGACGCGATGTACGCCTGAGCAGTCCGATCGACGCTCAGAATCCGGTCAGGAACAGGTCGGCGTCGATCGGCGTCGTCGGTTCGTCGATGCCGAACAGCGTGTCGAGCACACGGGCGATGTGGGCGATGTCCGCATCGTCGAGATGGATGGCGAACTGCGCCTGCAGTGCGCGCCGGTAACTGACGTTCATCTCGCGCCACAACCGCCGACCGGTTCTCGTCAACTCGACCTCGACCGCACGCAGATCGGCGCCGGGAACCTCGCGATGGCGGGCGATCCAGCCCTCCTCCTGGAGTCGGTCGAGTCGACGGCTGAGACTCGACGGGGGCAACCGCAGGTCGGCCGCCACGTCGAGCGGCCGCGCCCGGCCGCCGAGACGTTGCAGCGATGCCAGGACGTCGAACCACCCGAGCGGGATGTCCCAGTCGGCGCGAAGCTCCTCGTCGAGCCCGCGTTCGATCTGCCCGACGAGCGCCTGGAGGCCCCGCCACGCCGCGATGCGGGACGAGTCGAGGCGGGCCACCGACGGAGCCTATGCGTCGAGCCCCGCAGTGGCTGCGACGGCCTCATCCCACGAGACACGATCGAGCAAGAGCTTGCGCATCGGCATCACCCAGCGCGGTGCATTGACGCCGAGTGCACCGTGGAGTCGGCCGTTGCGTCCGAACAGGGCAAGGAACTTCGCATCGGCGACCGAGCCGGCAACTACGCGAACCTCGTCGTCGGCGGCGGCGCGCCCGAGGAACTGGATCCGATGTTCGAACTGGTCGCTCCAGAAGAACGGCAGCGGTGCGTACGCCTCGAACGGCTCGCCGGCTGCGCGGTGACGCAGGTTGAGCGCGACATGGGCGCCCTGTTCCGCTGCGTTCGTCCAGTGTTCGACTCGCATCTCCTCGTCGAAGAGCCCGTTGGGCCAACGGGCGACATCACCGGCAGCGAACACGCCCGGGACGGTCGCACCCGACACGTCGAGGGCATTGAGGTGGGCGTCGCAGACCACGCCGTCGCGCAGCCGGAGTCCACTGCCCTCGAGCCAGTGGGTGTTCGGGGTCACGCCGATGCCGACGACGATCGCGTCAGCGGGCACGACCTCCCCTCCGGCCAGTCGTACCCCGTCGGACGTGAGGCCGTCGATCAGCACTCCGCAGCGGACGTCGACATCGTGCGCCCGATGCAGGTCGGCGATTGCTTCGCCCATCGTCGGACCCAACCCACGGATCAACGGCGCCGACGCCCCCTCCAGGACGACGACGTCGTTTCCCAGTGTCTTGGCGGTGGCCGCAGCTTCCAGTCCGACGAAGCCGGCGCCGATCACGACCACGCGACGTCCACCCTGACCGATCTCGCTGCGCAGACGGAGCGCGTCGTCGAGCGTGCGGAGTTCGTGCACGTGATCGAACGTGTGCTGATCGCTGAGTCGACGGGGGCGAGCGCCCGTGGTGATCACCAGTCCGTCGTAACCGAGGACGGACCCGTCGGCGAGGACGAGTTCGCGCTTGCGCACGTCGAGCGCCGACGCCGGGCTGCCCAGTCGCCACTCGACGTCGAGGTCGTCGAACACTTCGGGTTGGCGGAGATGGATCCGTTCCGGCTCCCACTCACCGGACAGCAGCTTCTTCGACAGGGGCGGGCGGTCGTAGGGCCGGTGCACCTCGTCGCCGACGACGACGATCGACCTCGCGACGTCGCGTTGGCGCAACGTCTCCGCTGCCCGCAGGCCTGCGAGCGAGGCACCGACGACGACCACTCGTTCGAGCGGATCGAAGGACGTCGTCGGGTCGGTCTCGGTCATGACGCAACGATGCCACGCACGAGCTGTGGCTGCGAAGCTCGCTCGGTCGATCATCGGAAGGCTGGCGCCGTCGGTCATCGGCGTTAGCGTCTGGGCATGCCTTCTGCCACGGCCGATGCCACGCGCCCCACCGACTCGCTCCCGACCACGTCCGCCATCAACGAGATGATCGAACAGCTCTTTCCCGGTTCGAACAACACGTGCGACGCAATCGGTACGGACTTCGCCGTCGCCCGCAGGGAGATCTCGGATGCCGAGCTCCGACCCGGCGCATTCGTCTCGGGTCCATCGCAGTTCGGCCTCGCCGACGCAGCGCTCTGGTACCTGGTGTTCGGCGCCACGGGCCGGATCGAGCCGATGGCGCTGACGTCCGAGCTGTCGATCCGGTTCCTCCGGCCGGCTCAGGGCAAGGTCCTGTGGGCGAAGGCAACACTCGAGGTCGCCGGACGGCGCAACGTCGTCGGCACCGTTCAGGTGTGGTGCGACGACCGATCCGACAAGCCGACCGCCACCGCGCAGGGCACCTACGCGCTCCCGCACTGATGAACGCTCGTCCGCGTTTCCACTTGGCCATGCCGGTGCACGATCTCGCTGCCGCCCGCGAGTTCTACGGCGGGCTGCTCGGTTGCCCCGAAGGTCGTAGTGCCGATGCATGGGTCGACTTCGATCTGTACGGTCACCAGTTCGTCGCCCATCTCGACCACACGCACCGCGCATCGAACCTCTCGAACCCCGTCGACGGCGACGACGTGCCCGTGCCGCATTTCGGTGTGCTCCTGTCGCCGGCGCAGTGGCATGAGCTCGCCGAGCGGCTGCGGGCAGCAGGAACGACGTTCGTGATCGAGCCGCACACGCGCTTCGCGGGCCAAGCCGGCGAGCAGTCGACGATGTTCCTGCTCGATCCGTCGGGCAACGCGCTGGAGTTCAAGGCGTTCGCCGACGACGCTCAGGTGTTCGCCCGTTGACGATCACCCCGGTCGCCGCCGCTGACGATCCACTGCTCGACGACTACCGCCAGCTCAACGATCAGACCTTCCGGCGCCGCTTCGAGGGCGACGACATCTTCATCACCGAGGGCTACGTGGCCATCGATCGGCTGATCGAGTCCGGCCACACGGTCAGGTCGGTGCTGCTCGCTCCCTCGCGTGTCGAGCGATTCGCGGGCCATGCCACCACGCTCTCAGCCTCCGGAGTGCCGGTCTACGTGGCCGAGCCCGAGGTGATCGCCAGCGTTGTGGGCTTCGACCTCCACCGTGGCGTGATCGCATGTGCGGAGCGTCGTCGTGGGCGTCGCCTCGACGAGTTGCTCGCCGGAGCGAGCCGTGTGGCCGTACTGGAGGGCCTCAACGACGCCGAGAACCTGGGTGCGATCGCCCGCTCGGCTCGAGCGTTCGGTCTCGACGGACTAGTCGTCGACCCGACGTGCACGGATCCGTACAGCCGGCGCACCGTCCGCGTCAGCATGGGTGAGATCCTGATGCTTCCCGTCGTACGCCTGGATCCCGATTCCTGGCTCGGAGCCGTGAAAGCCCTTCGGCAGAACGGTTTCGAGACCTGGGCGATGACCCCGGCTGGGTCGGCCGGCAGCATCTGGAGCGCCACCGTCCCCGAGCGCGTCGCGGTCTGTCTCGGCGCGGAAGGCCCGGGTCTGAGCCGGCAACTGATGTCGTCGTGCGACCGGTTGGTGCGCATTCCCATCGCACCCGACGTCGATTCCCTGAACGTCGCTCAGGCCGCCGCCGTCACCTTCGCCGCCCTCAGCCGATGAGCGAACGGCCGGCATGTGGGCGGTTCGCTCATCGCCCGGTCGAGACGCGCCGGAGCGATGAGCGAAGCAACGCCATGTGAGCGGTTCGCTCATCGCTGCCAAGAGTGTGGCGGCGGCGATGAGTCAAGCGACGGTATACGGGCGGTTCGCTCATCGCTCGGAGGGTCGAGGGCGGCACGGATCGTGACTCGATCCGAAAACGACGAAGGCCC
Organism: Ilumatobacteraceae bacterium; assembly: GCA_041745835.1. GTDB lineage: Bacteria > Actinomycetota > Acidimicrobiia > Acidimicrobiales > Ilumatobacteraceae > Sva-07. The sequence goes on from JBGTIA010000124.1 coordinate 7,242, forward strand.
CAGGCTGAATCCTGGGGCCTTCGTTCGTTCAGTTCGTGGTCAGTCGACCGATTCGGAGGCTTCTTCCTCGCGCGGTTCGGGGGCTTCCCCGAGGCCGAGGTGGGCGAAGATCTCCGCCTTTCGAAACTCGAAGTCGTCCTCCTCGACATCACCGGCTGCGAACTTCTCGTTCAACAGCCGGAACTCCTCGAGCAGCGCATCCTCGTCGGGGCCGTCATCGACGTCCTCATCGGAGTCCGAGGACTTGCCGTGTCGAACGGCAAGCTTTTCGGCCTTGCGCTCCTTCTTGCGGAGCTCTCGCTGACGTTTTTGGTAGGACTGTGGGCTTCGAGCCAATCGGAACGCCTCCTCAGACGACTTTGACGTCGACCGCTTCGGGGCCCTTACGGCCCGCAGCGATCTCGAACTCGACCGTGTCGCCGTCGTTCAACGAACGACGACCCGAGCCCTGAATGTTCGAGTAGTG
>JBGTIA010000125.1:0-7629 GCA_041745835.1 Ilumatobacteraceae bacterium
CGTGAGGCCGACAAACACCTTCTGCTCGTCGTGGTTGATCTGCTTGATGGCACCCGCAGGAATCAAACGCTTCTTTCCGAAGATCCAAAAGCCGGTGTCCACCACGACCTCCTGGCGGCCTGCTTCGGCGGTGCTCTCGTCAATCTTTCCGATGTGACCGTCGCTCGCTTCGACGTCATAGCCGGCCAGGTCTTGCTCGTTGCTCCAGTCCGTTGACTGGAAGTTCCAGATGTCAGTCATTTCGCTCGTCTCCTTTGGTCAGCCGCCCTGTCGACCAGCCCTTGGAGCGGGCTGAACGGGCCACCAGCGTGCCCGGTTCCGCCGAGTCGAAACGCTCTGCACACCCTTTTCCGCTCCGTTCGCTCCAGAACCCAGAGATTCCCGGAACTCCGAGATCTACTTTGTGACATGCGGCGTTTCCGGCCTGCGGACGATTGCTGGGTAGGAGCGGGGTTGGAAACGTGGGACGTTGCGCACGAACAATTGCCCCCAGGGATTCGGTGCTCGGGGAGGGTCGAAGCGGCGGTGGTTGTGCGCTATCGGTCGTGATTACGAACGGGATGTACCGAGGGTTCGCATGGACTGTCGAGGACGCCCGCGTCTCGTCCGCCGCCGCTTCTCCATGCTCGGCCTGTCCAGTTGCCATCCACCAGACGTCCGGCTTCCAAGCCGACGATACGCGACTGGACTGCTCGGCCCGTGCCCGCGAACGAACCACTACTCTGCTGGCCGTGACCCACATCCAGAGCGTGTATGAGCGGGCTGCCGTGGTGGTGGATCGGCCGGCTCACCGCTCCACGACTGCATTGCGGATCGAGCGGCTGGGGACGTACGCCGCCGTTTGTGCGTCATTGATCGGTGCTGCGGTGCTGGTGGGATACGCGGCGCGTCTTCAATCTGTTGTGAAGCTTGCGCCGCAGCTGCCGCCGATGTATCCGAGCGCCGCGATCGGACTGCTGAGTGCTGGCATCGCGGTCATCGCCTCTCGCCTTGATGCGGCTGGGTGGCGGTGGGTTGCGGCCGTCGCAACGGCGAGCGTTGGCACGATCGGAGTCGTTGGGCTTTGGCTCAATGTCGGCGGGTACGGGTCGACCTGGTTCGACGTGTTTCCTGACGGCTTCATCGATGCGACGACTCCTGTCGGCGGCCGCCCGGTCGCAGAGACGTGCGTGGCGTTCATCCTGCTGGCTGGAGCGTTGGGTACGTTGACGGCGCGTCGTCTTCCGTTGGTGGGTCAGGTCTTGGGAATGGCCGGATTGTCGGTCGGTCTGGCCGCTGTGGTCGGGTACGTGCTCGGTGTCGATCGCACCAGCCTCGGCAGCAGCCTGGTGTACGTGGGCATGGCGTTGCACACCGGTCTGGGCATTGCGCTCGTGGGAGCGTCGATCATCCTGGTCAGACCAAACGTCGGGTTCGTGGCCCAATTGCTCGACGGGGGTGTCGGGGGCACCTTGACGCGGCGCACGACCCTCACGATCGTGTGTGCCCCGATCGGGTTGATCGCGATGGGTGCGGTGGTGTCAGAGGTGCTGCCGACCGATGAACTTTCCCAGTCGGTGTTCTCGGTGCTCCAGGTCGGCGTCCTGGGCGCAGCGGTGTTGATCCCAGCGGGTCTGTTGGCGGCGACGGAACGCCAGTTGCGCGATCAGCTCGATGCGTTACGGCGCGAGGAGGAACACGGCGATGACGTCACCACGGTGATGGAGGCCATCACCGGGGAGATGTCGGTGGTCGTTCCCGACGTTCCCGGCTGGGAGACCGCGATGCGCTACCAGCCCGCCACGGGCCACCTGGCAGGCGACTCGGTGCAGGTCCACCACCGCGACAGGCCCGACCCCGCGACGCTCGTGGCGATCATCGACATTGCCGGCCACGACGCGCACTCCGCAGTGGTCGCGTACGGGTTGCGAACTCACATCGCAGCATTGTGGGAGAACGGAGCAACGCTGCACGACCTCGTGGAGAGCGTCAACAGCAAGATCGCGCGCGGCGGCACCATCGCAACCGGCGTCCTGTTCGCCGTGGCCGACGGGTCGCAGCGGGTGACCTTCGCGAACTGCGGTCACCCGCCCCCACTCCACGTACGCGGCGACCACAGCTCCACCTGGTCAAGGACCTCACCCCTATTCGGGATCGCCAGCAGCCAGTTTGCCGTGGAGACCTACGACGTCGTGCCGGGCGATCTGATCGTCGTGTACACCGACGGACTGACCGACGCGCGCAACGCCGCCGGAGAAGAACTCGGCGACAACACCATCCACCGAATCGTCCACATGTACCGTGACCAGCCGCCGGAAGCGATCGCCGACGCGTGCATCGACGCCGCCCTTCAACATGCCGCAGCGCGCTTGGACGACGACGCACTCATTGTGGTTGCCCGTACCTGATCGAGAGGTCAGACCCGTCCGGGCGCTGCGCGGTAGAGAGGACTGCGCTCCCGAGCAACCGATGTGTTGCCCGAGAACGCCGTGGACGCCACGATCGGTCGGTCGACGCGCCGGACAGCACGGAAAAGTTCGCAGTCGCCGTGCTCGCGACGGTTGACCTCCGTCGCACCTGTACAGATGATGCGGCTCTTCAACGATGGGAAGAAGCTCGACCGCTTCCATCGTTCGAGACGTCGGTGTTCCCAATGTTAGTGACTAACATTGGGAACACCGATGTTAGTGACTAACATTGGAGTGTGCACACCGACGCTGCGGCAACGTCTCGGGAGCGAACGCATCAACGACTGCTACACGCCGGTCTTCAGCTTTTCGAACGGAAGGGGTTCGAGCCGACGACGGTGGCCGAGATCGCTGCTGCGGCGGGGGTCTCGGAAATGACGTTCTTCCGGCACTTCGCTACGAAGCATGGTCTGCTCTTCGACGATCCTTACGACGACGCGATCGCCGGTGCTGTCGCGGTGCAGCCGCAGGGTCTCGATCCGTTGCGGCGGGCGGCAGCAGGTCTGCGAGCGGCGTGGGCGCAGGTGCCCGAGCCCGAGGGTGATGTGGTGCGTCGGCGGGTGCGGGTGGTTGCGTCGACGCCGTCGTTGCGCGGTGAGATGGTCCGAGCGAATGCGGAGACCGAGAGGCTGGTGGCCGAACGGCTGATCGCCGATGGCGTCAAGCCGCTGCGCGCGAAGGTGGCGGCGGCTGCGCTGCTTGCAGCTGTGACCGCAGCGCTGTTTGAGTGGTCGCTCAGCGATGACGTCGGCCTCGGTGACGCGATCGAGGACGCCTTGGGCACCTTGGAGGGGACGCATGGTTGAGCTGCGCTTGAGTGCGCGAGGTTTGAGGCGCGTGTTCCCGGGCGGCGCGGGCGTCCATGGTGTCGACCTCGACGTTGGGGCCGGCCAGGTGCACGCGCTGGTCGGTCTCAACGGTGCCGGCAAGACAACCCTGATGCGTCTGGTGCTCGGGATGTTGCAACCCGACGCGGGGACCGTGCGGATTGGTGGGCGCGACGTGAGCCGCGCCGATGCGATGACATGGCGGCGCGTCGGTCATCTGATCGACCAGGCGCTGATCTACCCGGAGCTCGACGTCACTACGAATCTTGCGTTGGCCGCTCTGCTCCATGGCGTCAACGCTGAGGCACTTCCTGCGACCATCGAGCGGGCGCTTGTCGACTTGGACGTCGGGCGCTACTCGGACGTGCGGGCCCGGGTGCTGTCGTCAGGCAATCGCCAGCGGGTTGGTCTCGCCGGTGTCCTGGCCCATGATCCGGACTTGATCGTGGTGGACGAGCCGACCAACGCCCTCGACCCCGCAGCGGTGATCCGTCTTCGGGACCTGCTTCGCGAGCGTGCCGACCGGGGCGCCGGGGTACTGGTCTCGAGCCACCACCTCGACGAGGTCGCCCGAATCGCAGATCGCATCAGCGTCATGAACAACGGTCGACTGATCGGAACGCTGAACCCAGGCGGGGTCGACCTCGAACGGGCATTCTTCACGCTCATCCACGCCGACGACGTAAAGCCCTCAACGTGAGCCACCCGTTCCGAACTGCGCTCGTCGTCGAGACACAGAAGCTGCGTGCGTCGCGCGTCGTCCTGGCGGCGTCAGTGCTCGTGCTCGTCGGGATCTCGGTGCTCGTCGGCGCCATGACAGCAGCCGCAGAAGCCGGCAACGAGCAAATCCTCTCGCAGCTCGGCACTCTCGCCGACGGCGGCGGCTGGGAGAGGTTCTGGGGCGTGTCAGCCCAGGTCACCTCGGCCGCGGGCCTCCTGTGCTTCGGCGTCGTCCTGGCCTGGGTCGTGGGTCGAGAGTTCGCCGACGGCACCATCACCGGCCTGTTCGCAATCACCGTCCCCAAAGCGACGATCGCCCTTGCGAAACTCGCGTCACGCTGGCGTGGAGCGCAGTGGTCGCAGTCGGGCTCGCCGCATCCCTGGTGGTGACCGGACTGCTGGTCGTCGGCGCGCCAGACGAAGACTCCCTGGCCGGCCTTGGTCGACTGCTGGTCCTCACCGTCCTCTCCGGTTTGGTGGCAACCCCGACCGCATGGGCAGCCACACTCGGCCGCGGACTCCTACCAGGCATTGCAGTCGCCATCACGATGATGGCCACGGCCCAGGTATTCGCCGTCGCAGGGACCGGCGCGTGGTTCCCCGTCGCCGCCCCCGCCCTGTGGGCCATCCAGCCCGACTCCGTTTCGGCGCTGCAGCTCGCACTCGTCGCGGTCGTACCGATCGGCTCCACACTGCTGACAACCCGCGCATGGTCACGACTCCAACTTGACCGATGAGCCGGCACGCCGAACGATTCTTCGCCAATTGAACGTGCGTGGCTCCACGCAAGATCCGCGGACACCCGCGCCCTGCTTGCAGTAGACGGTGCAAGTCGGTGACTTGACGATCCCGGCGCACAGGGCGGCATGAGCGGTGATGCGTGGTGAGCGTCCCGCTGGGAGCCGTGCGTCAAGTGTGCCGGCGGCGACATCCCTCACCCCTCGCTTCCGAGGGCCGAAGGCAACTATTGACAATCCTGACTGTCAAATGGCACGCTGTTGCCGATGAGCGTCGGCAACAACCTGCGAGAGATCCGGGTGATCGACGACACCGACCTTGCCAGGCTGCTCCTGGACCCGTTGCGGTCTAGAGTCCTTGCAGCGCTGACTGTGCCGGGGTCGGCCTCGACGGTCGCTGCACAACTCGGCGAGACTCGCCAGAAGGTCAACCATCACCTCCGAACGCTGGAGGAACACGGCCTGGTGGAGCTGGTCGAGGAACGACCGCGTCGCGGCCTGACCGAACGCATCGTTGTCGCCACCGCCGACGCGTTGCTGTTCGCCCCGGAACTCGCCGGCCACAATGCGCCGAACGTTCGCGAAAGCGACCGCGACGAGGCGAGATGGTCAACGCGCTACCTGCTCGCCGTCGCCGCACGCCTGCTGTCCGAGGTCGGATCGCTCGCCCACCGAGCCCGAGCCGCCGACCAGCCATTGGCGACACTGACCATCGACACCGAGATCCGCTTTTCGTCGGCCGCCGAGCGCGCACGCTTCACCGAAGCGCTCGCCGATGCCGTCCAGCGCCTGGCCGCCGAATTCCATGACGAACACGCCGTCGGCGGTCGCCGCCACCGGCTGATCATCTGCGCCCACCCGACACCCACCACCGAGGAGCCATCATGAACGACCACGACCACACCAACGACGACACGTCCAACCAGCGCGCATCCGTCACTCACACAGCCGAGGTGCCACCAGGCGCTGACGCAGGCCGGATCATCGAACTCGACATCGAAGTCCCAGGCACACCCGAGCAGGTGTGGCAGGCAATCGCCACCGGACCGGGCATCTCGTCCTGGTACACGACACACCGGGTCGACGAGCGCGAGGGCGGCGCCGTCGAAGTGAGCTTCGGTCCCGGGATGGATGCATCAGGTCGAGTCGTCGTGTGGGACCCACCGCACCGCTTCATGACCAACAGCGGCGACTCGGTCGGCCTCGCGTTCGAATGGCTCGTCGAGGCCCGTGACGGCGGGTCCTGCGTCGTGCGTCTCGTCAACTCGGGTTTCGGCTCGGGGCAGGAGTGGGACGCGCAGTACGACGGCATGCGTGAGGGATGGATGATCTTCCTCACCAACCTGCGACTTCACCTCGAACACTTTGCCGGTCGGTCGGCGACGCCATCGCTGCCGACGGCGATCTGGGACGGACCGCGAGCCTCCGCGTGGGACCGGCTATTGAGCGATCTCGGCCTCCCCGCACGGCCGGCCGTCGGTCAGCGGATCGCCGTCGTCGCCGCCGATTCGCCGACGTTGGCCGGCATCGTCGCCGCGGTCGCCGACAACCATCTCGTCCTCGTGGTCGAGGAGCCAACCGCGGGCACTGCCTTCCTCGCCGCGGAGCAGTCCGGCGATTCAATCAGCGTCTCAGTGTGGTCATACCTGTACGGAGCGGACGGGACCGTGGCAGTCGAACGTGACGAGCCGCAATGGCGCAACTGGCTCGGGCGGCGCGCCGTTCCCGAGACAGCGTCGATGGACTGACATGACAACAGTGCCCGACAGGCTCGGGATGGGCTGCCACCTACCGCCGAGATTATGAGATGTGCGACTTGGGCCGCGATGCGGCGCGCCGTTGCCGTCATCGACCGGGTTATCGGGCGGACGTTATGTGGCGATCGGCGTGCGAAAGACTGAAGCTCGTTGGGATGTCAAGGGCGAGTTCGGGTTGGTTTCGTGACCTGGGGTTCTGTGGGTCTGGGTGGTGTGTCGGGGCGCGTTGAAGTAGTGGTTGCGGGTGTTGGTGATGGGGTGATTTTTGGGCACGACAGGGATGAGACACTCGGCGTTGCCGGGGTCACGCTCGTAGGAAGCCACGATCACCACAGGTGTCCGCCCGCTGGGTCGGGTGGCAGATCAATTGATGCACAACCTCGAAGGTGTGAGCCGGTTCGGCGGAGCCAGCTCCGACCCGTCGAGGTCGCGGGTCAGGTCATGGTCGGGGGCAGGTGCGGGTAGATCTCGCGGGCGACGTAGCGCTTCAGGATGCGTGCGATCTCACCGATGGTCTTGCCCTCGGCGGTGCGTTTCGCGACGTACGTTTTGGTGCGTTCATCGCTGGCCATGCGGACGATGACGATCCGGTCGAGCGCCGAGTTCGCTTGGCGGTTGCCGCCGCGGTTGAGGCGGTGTCGTTGGATTTTGCCCGACGATGCGGGGATCGGCGCGACCCCACACAGATGCGCCCATGCGGCTTCGGAACGGATCCGGTGCGGGTTGTCGCCAGCGGCGATCAGCAGCTTCGCGGCGACGTCGAAACCGACGCCGTGGACCTCGAGCAGCGATGGTGCGACCTCGCGGATCAGCGGGCGCATTTCGGCATTCAGGCGCATCTTCTGCTCACGTAGGAATAGTGCGCGCCAGCCGAGTTCGCGCAGTGTCGACAGGGTGGTGAAGCGCACGATGTCGGGATCGGTACGACGCGGTTTGAGTGCTGCGGTAGTTCTGACCAGGGTGATTGGCGACAGTCCGAGGAACCGGGCGCGGATCTCGTCGGGGATAGAGCCCCGTGGCGTGGTGGGGTTTCGTAGGTCCACCATTGGGTGAGCCATCGGCGTGATCCTTGGTGTGTTCCTGTCAGAACCCACAAAGGAGAACACACCGATGGCTCTGTCTGAGTCTGCCCTGTCCGAAC
>JBGTIA010000126.1:0-5181 GCA_041745835.1 Ilumatobacteraceae bacterium
GACGGCGGCGAGGCGTGCAGCGACGGTCAGGTTCCCACTGCCGGGCATGGCGTGGCGGTCGTCGTGGCAGACGAGTACCGATGCGTCGCTGACGCCCCGGCGAGCCTCGTCGCCCGTTCCGATGGCTGGCAGCTCGATGCCTTCGGCACGTCGATCCATCTCACTCCGGTCGGCGTGAGCGCGTCGGAACTCGACGACATCGCCGAACTGCTCGTCGACGCCGCCCGCGAGCTCGAGCCTGCCGATCCGACCGACGAAATTCGGTGGTCGGACGACTCCCACATGGTGATGGACGACGACACCGATGACGAGCGGCGGGGTCCGTCGGCGTTGGCGTTCATGCCGCGTCCGCACGAAATTGTCGTGGGACTGATCGGCGGTGTCGAGGTGCATGCTCGCTCGGGTGAGCGGGGCAACTTCGAGCGCTCGAAGACCGTCGAGCTGATCGCGTGGCTCACGACGCACCGCGACCGTGCGACTCGTTCGGGGGCGCGCACCGCTCTCTGGGATCTCGACGTGCGCGACGCGACGTTCGCCAACGTCGTGTCGGAGGCTCGACGGGCCCTCGCTCGGTTGGTGCCGCCGGCCGACGGCGAGGAGTGGGTGGCACGCACCCTCACCGAGCAGCTGCCGGTTCACGACCTCGTCGTCACGGACGCCGAGCTCGTCGAGGATCGTCTGGCCCATGCGCGCGTGCAGCCGCCGAGTCAGGCGATCGAGACGTTGCGACCGGCCGTGGAGCTTGTGCGCGACCTGCCATTCGCCGGCACGAGCTACCTGTGGCCCGACGCGGAGGGGATTACGTCGAATTTCGTGCTGTTGGCGATCACGGCAACGGCCGAGTTCGCCGGTCACGCACTCTCGCTGGGCGACACCGATGGGGTGTTCTGGGCGACCGGCAAGGGGTTGCGCGTGTTGCCGGGCCACGAGGAGCTCATCGCACTACGGATGCAGGCGCACGCCCGGGCCGGCGACCTGGCCGGGGTGCGCCAGGAGTGGGAGTCGTACGAGCGGGTGCTGATGGCCGACGCCTGGTCCGACGGCGAGCCCGCCCCGAAACTCCTCGCCCTGCGCCACGAACTCCTCAGCCCGTCGACCTCCTGAAACCCACCCCGCCATCCCCTCCGATGGACGATTACATCGCGGGTCTGACTCGTGATGTACAGCATCGTCTTCCGGATCGCTGGCTTCGCCGTCGCCCTCTCGGCGCTGAAGGAGTCCACGGACCCATCCGCCATCGACGACGTTCCGGCGGCGTGGATACGGCGAAGCGCACGATGGAGGATGCGGCTGCCGCTCCGGCCCCGAGGCTCCATCCCGCACGGACTGACACTCGAGCGCCGGAATTTTTCGGAGGCGGCTCGCAGGATTCTGTAACGACTTGTCGCGTTGGTGCCTGGCACCGACGCGACAACCGCGACGATCACCGGGCGATGCATGCCTGATGATTCAACGCTCGGTCATCCACCTCGACTTCAGGTCCGGGCAACGTCGCTAGCCAGCTCAGCTCGGCGCCCAGCGCATGTCGTTCCCATACTGGACCCCGCAGTGATCTCTGGATCACTGAAATGTCCCACGATGCGGTCATCGATGTGGCAAAGCACCGACGGGTCGCCACTCGCACCAGCCTTTGGCAATTCACGCGTTCAGCCTGCGTCTTCGCTTCCGTCTCTTCCGCGCACCCGGTTACCCGAACGCACTGGGCATGAGCTACCGAACTTCAAACGACCAAAGCTCGGGAAGAACTCCCACCTCGTGGTGAACGAAACTGCCAGGGGTAACGCGCAAGAGCCCGGCCCTTTCGGGCCGGGCTCTTGTCAGGTCTGAGCGGTCAGCCCAGGGTGATGGCCGAGCACCCTGCCGGCGTCGGGGTGGGCGGGGTCAGCGTCGTGCCGCTGTAGCCCCAGGCGGTGGCCGACGGAGTAGCTGCGACCTTCGCCGAGTTGTTGTTGCTCAGCGCGTCCACCAGCTGGGGAAGTGTCGGAGCCACACCGTTGTTCAGCACGTAGGCCGACTCGTAGGCCGTCTGGAGGGTGGCCCCGTCGGCAACACAGGTGTTCGTCTTCGCCCTGTCGGTGATGCCGCTGACGGCGAGCACGGTGACGGTGGCGAGGATGCCGAGGATGACGATGACGATGAGGAGTTCGACGAGGGTGAAACCCTTGTCCTGCTTGTTTTCCATGTGAATAGTTCCTTCCGCTCTTGGTTGATCTCCCGGAGGAGAGGTGTCTCACGAATGCGCTCCGTGAGAACCAGCTCCCGTTGCGCAGTTGTTTCTTCGGTCGGTTGTGTCTGACCTTGAGCAGAAACCCGACCCAATTCCAAAAGATCAACAACGCATCAGCGGGGACTCAAGACGGCGGCAAATCGCGCCGATGAAACACCTAGGTGCTCGCAGTGGGCGGCACCCCTCATCTCCGCAAGAGGCATGACATGTTCGGCAAGGCACGCGACATCCACGACACCGACACCCTCGACACCAGCGCGCTCGACGAGTTCTTCGGCGACGAAGCAGCGGCCGAGAACACCGTGGAGATCCACGACCTGCGCGACCGTGTCCACCAGGTCGAGCTGCAAATCAGCAGCCAGTTCACGTCGCTCGCCACCTACGCCCAGATCGCCCAGGAGCAAGTCGAGCTCGCCCGGTCCGAAGCCAAGGCCGTAACGGAGCGTTCGGAACAGCGCCTCACCTCCCTGATCGAGCGCGAGCGTGCCGACCGCATCACCTCCTACACCGGCGTGGCACCCGACGGTTCACCCGACCTCTCGTCGCGTCTCGACGCACTCGAGCACTCGGTCGCCCGCATCCAGAAGGGCCTCGACGAGTCACGCCAACAGCAGAAGGAACTCGCCCTCGCCATCACCGCCATGTTCGACCGTCTCGCAGCCCCGACTGCTCCGAACGCGGAGCCCCCCACGGTGGCCGACAGCGCATCAGCAACCGAGCCTCCACCGTTCGCTGCTCCCTCGTTTGCACCGCCAGTACCGCATCGGGCCACCGAAGCCCCTGGCCCGATCAGTGGCCTCGCCCTCAACGGCTGATCAGCCGAACCGCTTCAGCGGACAATTTCCATGCGCATGCCGGACTCGTCCCAGAACGGGTCGAGCGGCATCCGGCTGATCGCCCGGCCCGATGCACGACGGGCGGTGAACAACAACGCTGCGGCTTGCAGCATGTGCACCGATGCCGCACCTACGGGCGGCGTGCGGGTCACGACGTCGTCGACGCCCGGAAGGCGATCCCGAATCAAGTTGAGGCGTTCGAGGCGACCGTCCTCGTGGTAGGGCGACGTCTTCAACGGTTCGTCGCTGTTCATCACGGTGAACGACACGTCGGGGTTCGCCGAGAAGAAGCTGCGCGAGTGATACGGCTGCAGCTCGCGCTCGGCCTCGCGCAACCAGCGCAGTCGACGCTGATCGTGTTTGGTCATCCACGGCTCCATCCGGGCCGCCTCCGCGTTCGACGATCGGACCGCCTCGCGGCACGGCGTGCCCGAGATGCTGGCGATGCGCGGCCAGCCGACGTAGTCGCGGGCCTCACGATCACAAGGCCGGTATTGACCCGACGGCGCAGAGAACCAACCCATCGGGATGTTGATCGCCGCTGCCTCGAACGCCGGGCGGAAGTCGAGCACCTCGAACAGCTTCGGGAGCACGAACGCCTCCTCGGCGGCCACGGTGATGCCCGCGAGTCGCGCGGGCAACACCAACCAACCGCCGGGACACGGCGTGACCCCGGCGAGGTTCTTGTACGGGTTCTTCTTGACGACCATGGCTGCCTGCGGTGTTCAGTGACCGTTGGTCGACCCGACCGGCATCGGAGGCGGTGGCGGCGCAGTACCGGCCGTCACCGGCGCACCACCGTAGGTACCCGAGCCCGACGAACCTGCCTGACCGGACGAGAGCGTGCTGTGCGCATGCATCTGCGCACGAGCGGTTGCGAGCTGGGCCTGCACCTCCTTCGGGTACTGGCTGCCTGCCATTGCCGTTTCCATCGTGATGAGACCCGCCGCGACGAGACGTGCGAGATCCATCTCGATGGTCTGCATGCCCTCGCCGGCACCAGTGGCGATCATGTTGCGCATCTGGCGCGACTTGCCCTCGCGCACCAGGTTGCGGATCGCCTCGTTTGCGATCATCACCTCGTAGCTCGCCACACGGCCGCCACCGATCGCGGGCATGAGCCGCTGGGAGATGACGCCCTGCAACGCGCCGGCCAGCATGATCTGGATCTGGTCGCGGCGCTCGGACGGGAACACGTCGATGATGCGGTCGAGTGCCTGCGCGGCGTCGTTGGTGTGCAGCGTGGCGAACACCAGGTGACCGGTCTCGGCGAGCGACAGTGAGATCTGGATCGAGTCGAGATCTCGCATCTCGCCGAGCAGCACGACGTCGGGGTCTTCTCGCAGCGCGCTGCGCAGGCCGTCGTTGAACGACCCGACGTCGGTGCCGACCTCACGCTGGTTGACCATCGCCATCTTGTGGTGGTGCATGTACTCCACCGGATCCTCGATGGTCAGGATATGCACCGGCTTGGTGTCGTTGATGCGGTCGATCATCGCAGCGAGCGTCGTCGACTTGCCCGAGCCGGTCGGTCCTACGACCAGCACGATCCCGTAGGGCTTGTTGAGCAGGGTCGTGCACGCTGCCGGAGCGCCGAGCTCTTCGAGCGTGCGCACGCGGAACGGCACGACGCGCAGGGCGAGCGCCAGGTTGCCGCGCTGACGGAACGCGTTGGCGCGGAAACGACCCAGACCGTTGACGCCGAACGAGAAGTCGACCTGGCGGTCCTCGTTCAACTCGACGAGCTTGCGATCGTCGAGCAACGAATACACCATCCGGTCCACCTCCTCGCCGGTGAGCACGGGGACGTTCTCGAACGACACCAGCACGCCGTCGCGCCGTGCGGTGGCCGGCCGCCCCACCGTGAGGTGGAGGTCGGACGCGCCCGAGTCGACGGTGGCCTTGAGCAATGCTTCGAGCATCGGATCTGGACTGGACATGGTTGGCTAACCTCCCGCTCGGGCCACGGAGGGCCAAACTTGATGAGCTTTTCGTTGTTGATCGTCGTGGTGGTCGTGGCCGGTCTGGTGATCGGCTCGTTCCTGACGGTGGTGGTGGATCGGGTGCCGCAGGGACTCTCGGTGAATGCACCACCGAGTCGTTGCGGTTCGTGCGGGC
>JBGTIA010000127.1:0-6950 GCA_041745835.1 Ilumatobacteraceae bacterium
CCGATCCTGCACGGCGACATCCCACCGCGCCCCGAGCCGATCCCGAAGTTCCTCACCGATCAACAAGCCGCCGCCTTCATGGCCGCCGCCAAGGCCCACCCGCTACCGCGCTACCGACTCGTCGCCCAAGTCCTCGCCCGCACCGGGCTACGCGCCACCGAACTCTGCGAGCTCGCCGCTGACGCCGTGACCCGCATCGGCAACGACGGCTACTGGCTCCGCATCCCGGTCGGCAAGCTCCGCAACGACCGCATGATCCCCCTCCACGCCGACCTCGTCGAACTGTTCGCCGACTGGACCGCCACCAACAACGAACACATCCGAAGCTCAGGCCGTCTCCTCGCCGACGGGCACGCACCCATCGACCGGCGAACCGTTCACCGCATCGTCGCCCGAATCGGACAGACCGCCGGCATCGACGACATGCACCCACACCGACTCCGCCACACCCTCGCCACCCAAGCCATCAACCGCGGCATGCGCCTCGAAGCGATCGCCGCGCTCCTCGGCCACCGCTCACTCGAGATGACACTCGTCTACGCCAAGATCACCGACCGCGTCGTCGCCGACGAATACGCCGCCGTGTGCGAACAGATCGACGCGCTCTACGCCACCGCTGCGACACCCGGCGCGCTCCCCGCCGAGATCGAGACCAAAGCCATGGCCCGGCTCCGCCAAGAAGCCCACGCCCGCATGCTCGGCAACGGCATGTGCACACGACCCGTCGAACTCGACTGCCGCATGGAAACCATCTGCGAAACCTGCGCCTACTTCGACACCGGACCCGAGTTCGTCCCCGTCCTACTCCGCCAACGAGACCACGCCCGAGACCACCAACAACCCGACCGCGCCGCCCTCTACGACAGCCTCATCCAACGAACCGGAGCCACCCCTTGACAGCGATCACACGTATAACGCCGGCTCGGTCCGCGCATCAGGACACGGCTGGCTCGGAAAGCAAGCGAGCACGGTGAGCCAGCTCGACGGCGATGTCGTCCGCGAAACTCGACCAGGCGTGGTTCAGCCGATCGACCCGAACCTGGACCTCGTCGACTGTGCTCGTGTCGACTTCCGCTGCAAGAACGGCGCTGTGAGCGACAACGAACTGGTAATGCAAGCTCCTCGGCTCCGGGCGTCGGTCATCCTCGTAGTCCAGGAAGCGGTCGGCCGCGTCGTCCCCGAGGTGAATTCGAAGACGAGCTCGCAAGCTCCAAGTCGAGGCGTTCCACTGCTGGACCAGTACGAAGTATTCGTCACGAACCGGACGGTTGGCATACATGGACGGATCCTCAACCGACCACAGCCAACGTTGCAGCGCTGTGAAGCGATTGCCGGCGGCCATGATGAGCTCGTCGAAGAGCGCTTGCCCCTCCCGGTATCGCTGTATTGAGAGTTCACGTCTGATGTTCCTGTCCTCACGCTTCGAGCTCAGGACGTAGCCGACGAAGATCCCGACCACGCCCAACAATGGCGCAAGAACGACCGCTAACACGTCCATCGCGGAAACAAGTATCGCGCCTTTCACGCGCCGCAGATCCGAACCCGCCGCCTAGATCAGCGCACCGTCTTCCACCTCTGGCAACTTGCCGACCATAAGCGGCTACGGAAGCTGGGTGGGCCCCGGGGTGCCCCTGAACGCCGGTTGGCGGTTGACCGTGCCAAGGCGGAAGCCAGTTGAATTGGGCGGAGTCCGTCGTTGGTCTCGCGTGCCCTGTCCGCAGGGTTCGATGTCGATCTGCGCCAGTGCTCGGTTGGAGGATCAGTCGGCGAAGACATCGCGGCTGTGCTGAATGAAGAACGAGTGATCGTGACCCTTGTTCGGATCCTCGGAGTTGTACTTCGCGTGTTGCGAACCGTCCGGCACGACCTCTTCGGAGTAGATCGCACCGACCGGACAAACGTCGGGCTGATAGCAGGCGGTGCACGATGTGCACTCGTCAAGGTTCACGTACAGGATCGTGTCGGCGAAAATCGCGACCGCATCAGGATTCGGCGTGTGAGAGTTGGCAACCTCGCCGCTTCCCGCCTCTTCCTCGGAGAACAGCATGTTCGTCGCCGGATCGAACTCGTAAATGCACTGGACAGGACAAACATCGACGCACGCCCGATCCTTCACGCCGATGCACGCTTCGGTAATGATTGCCAGACCCGACACCGTCTGCCTCCTTCCTCGCCCACCCGTCTCCACGTTCGCGCCGGGGTGCGGGCGGGTCAAGTTGCAAACGAGTGGTGTGGTACGAGTGTCCCCGAACGCCGGGTTTGTCTGCGGGCACACAACGACGACGCGATGATGACCTGATGTCAGAAGTCGACCTTACGAAGATCGGTGCGCCGGCGACCCGCGCTCTCGCCGCCATCGGCATTACTCGCCTCGAAGACGTCGCCGATCGGACCGAGGCCGAACTCCTGACCCTCCACGGCTTCGGTCCCCGGGCCCTGCAAATTCTCACCGAAGCACTTGCGGCTCGCGGTCAGTCGATGCGTTCCTGAACGCCGGCTGGACGTCATGGCCGCGCACCACTGTGGACGCCGTTTCTACCGCGGTGCGGCTTACCCACCACACAACCAACAATCATTGCAATACGAGGCACTCTTGGTAGGTTTGGGATGTTGCTATGCGGAGTTTCCAGCGACCCGACACCCTGGACCCGGTCCCCGGCGCCATCGTTGCTGCATTGCGGGCGATCGATCTCGCAGCCGGCGCCGAAGCACGGTACGCCGATCAGCTGCCCCAACTCCTCGACGCTCTACGGCGCGGCAAAACGTGCCGATGATGCGCAGCGCGTGGGCTCGCCCGGCAGCGGGTGCACGCAGCCAAGGTCGCTCTGGTCGAACGCGGCACTCCGTGGTGGGATGAGCCCGACGACGAAAGCTTCCGCGCTCGTGCCGAGGCAGCAATCGCTGCGCTCGCTCGACATCGGCTTCCCGATCGCACAATCCGTCCGTCCGACGCCGCCCGAGTTATCGGTGGGCCTAGGTGGCGCCGACACATGGACCTGGTGAGGTCGGTCGCCGCCAACATGGCCGACCGGCAGCTGATCGATGTCGTGCAGCGGGGCGAAGTCCTCTCGGGGCGGGATTGGCACGGGCCCGTGCGTCTGCGAAGTCTCGCCGAGAACGACACGCGCTGACCAGACCCTCGGACCGGCGCGTGACCGGGCATATAACCTGATCAGGTGGGCGGCGTTCGGGTTCGAAGCGCAACAGGGTTCGTCCCCGACGCACTCGATGCGCTGGCCGAGCAGGCCGACGCCGAGGAGATTCGCGTCGTTCGGGCGGTCATCGATCGGTGGCAAGACGGCCAAGAGCGGTATGACCGGAGTGGCGAACAACTTCTTGTAGCCGTGGCCGGCGACGGGGTCGTGGGTGTGGGAGGACTGACGGTCTGCCCGACGGTTCCTGGTGCGCTACGCGTGCGTCGGTTCTACGTCCATCCGGCTTGGCGACGCCGGGGCGTCGCCGCAGCAATCACCTCAGCGCTGCTGGCGTCATGGCCACGAGAGGTATCCCTGATCACCTGCAACGCTCGAGCTTCGGGAGCAGCACCGCGCTTCTGGTAGGCGATGGGGTTCGAGCCGGTCGACGATGCCGGCATCACGCACGTCCTGCGGCGGAGCGTCAATCCTCCTCGGGCTCGAGGCTTGTCAGCCAAGCTTCGGTCTCGTGGTGGCTCCGAAGCCGGATGAAGTGGACGTGGTCGAGTGTCGGCGACGTCATGGCCGAGCCGAAGCGTTCTCGGTACTTCGCGTGCTGGGTCCACGCCCAGCGGATGATCGACTTGTTCGGGTCCCACGCATACAGGTTTCGCAGCGGCTCTCGGTTGCCGTTCCACAACTGTTCGCGATGGATGATCCGCCGGAGCGTTCGACGTGTCACCTGGACCATGACCGTTCGACGCGGCAGGTCGAGCCACACGATGGTGTCTGCCCGCTGCCACACCGGGCCGTCGACCACCACCGGTCGGTAGTTCCCATCGATCACCCAGCTCTCGGTGGCCGTGACCGCTGCCACCCGAGCGAGGAACTCACCAGGTTCGATCGGCTCCCACCCGGCCAGGTGGTGGATCGCGTCGAGCTCGACGTGCGGAACCCCGAGGAGCTCGGCAAGGCGTCCCGCGAGACGCGACTTGCCCGAGCCTGCATTCCCCACGACCGACACGCGCTTCACGAAGCCATCATCGCCGACGACACACGAACGTCGCGTACCGCCCGGGACTGGCCGGGATTTGTTACGCAAGACGCACAAGAGGGTTCCCTCTTCGTTACGTCGGTGCCGGATGATTCAGGTGTTCACGCTGCCTCGGTGGGGCGCCACCTTCCCCGGTGCCTCACCAGCAGCGGACCACTTGGCCGATCGGACCAGCTGAGAGAGGCCGCATCGCGTCTCACACCGCCGGTTGGGCAACCGGGGTGTGGCTCGAACCCAGCGGATGCGCCGGGTCGTGATCAGGTGGCGATGGCTGCGGAAGCGAGCTTGACGAGTGATTGGTCGAGTGAGCTTTCCGGCACGAGCGGGAAGCTGATCTTCTTCAGCAATTCCTTGTCGTTGACCTTGCTCCAGTCGTAGGTGATCGACACGGTCGTTGCGTTCGACCCTTCTGATTTCAACTGCCACAGCCATTCCCACCCGGGGGGCTCAGTGCCGGCCGGCGCCGTCTTCCAACCGATCATCTTGTTCGCGTCGTAAGCGCTCACGATGTTGTCGGTCTGGTAGTCGCCGCCCATGTGGTCGCCCGACATGTTCATGGTGAACTTCTGGCCCACATGGTCGAGTCGGTCGCCGTGGACGAGGCCCTTGACGAATCCCGACCCGTCGAGTTCGGTGTGGCGATGCGGGTTGGACAGGATGTCGAACAGGTCCTTGGCCGGGGCGGGGATGCTCCGCTCGACCGTGATGGAGGTGGTGTCACTCATGCCTAGGGGTAGCCCATGGCCGAGCACGTCACACATCGGATCCGACCCTGGCGTCACGAGTGCCCCGATGGGGCGGGTGGTGCAGCACTAGCGTTCGCCCGGATGAGTGGGCTGCTGCGGAGCAACGTCGTCGTTGCGAGCGGCACGGCGCTCTCCAGGGTCAGCGGATTGCTGCGGATCGTGGTGCTCGGTTACGTCCTCGGCCAGACCGCACTGACCGACGCGTACCTCATCGCGAACGAGACTCCCAACATCGTCTACGACCTCCTGCTCGGCGGTCTGCTGTCGGCGACGTTGGTGCCGTTGTTCTCGACGTTCGTCGAGCAGGACGACGACGAGGCGACCAACGTCGTGTTGACGGTGTCGGTTGTGCTGATGGCGGCGCTCACTGCCGTCGCGGTCATCGCTGCGCCGCTCATCTTCGGTTTGTACTCGGTGAATGTCGCAGACGGCGTGGACCCCGACGTGTACCGCTCGGTCGGCACGACGCTGGCCCGCATCTTCCTGATCCAGATCATGTTCTACGGCCTCACCGGACTCGCGAACGCGTTCTTGAACAGCCGTCGACGGTTCTTTGCCGCTGCGTGGAGCCCGATCCTGCCCAACCTGATCATCATCGCGTTCCTGCTCTCGCTGCCGAACCGCGGCGCAGCCGACTGGCAGCTCGAACAAGTCCTCAGCGACGATCGCCTGCGATGGACGCTCGGACTCGGCGCCACCGTCGGCATCGCCTCGATGGCGCTCGTCCTGCTGCCCGCGATGGCCCGCACGGGATTCCGGTTCCGCCCGAATTTCGACATTCACCACCCGGCCGTCCGCAAGCTGCTGTCGCTGTCGTTCTGGACGATCGGATTCGTCGTGGCCAACCAGATCGCGCTGTTGGTCGTGCGCAACCTGGCCGAACCGGGATCGAGCGAGGCCTCCGCGTACATCAACGCGTTCACGTTCTTCGTGCTCCCCCACGGGCTCCTCGCCGTGTCGATCGCCACGACCTTCCAGCCCGAGATGTCACGATCGGTCGCCCGCGCCGACCGCACCGGATTCATCGAGCAAGCGTCGCTCGGGCTCCGGATGACTGCGTTGTTCACGATCCCCGCCGGCGTCGGCATCTTCGTGCTGCGCCAGCCGATCATCGGCGCCCTGCTGCAGCGCGGTCAGTTCGGACCCGACGACGCCGACGCCGCGCAACGGGCGCTGGCCGGGTTGGCGCTTGGGCTCGGCGCGTTCTCGATCTACATGTTCCTGCTCCGGGGCTTCTATGCCCACAAGGACACCAAGACGCCGTTCAAGATCAACGTCGTCGAGAACGCCATCAACATCGTGCTGGCCTTCGTGCTCGTCGACCGATACGGCGTGCTGGGTCTCGGCCTCGCCTTCGCCCTGGCGTACGTCATCTCGTCGCTGTGGGCGATGCAGGTCCTCAGCTACAAGGTTCCCGGCTTCGCAGTGCGCCCACTGCTGGTGAGCATCGCCCGGATGCTCCTCGCTGCCGTGCTGATGGCCGAGGCCGTGTGGCTGGTGACCCGACAGGTCGGCGGCAATACCGGCGTCGACGCCGTCGTCAGACTCACCGTCGGGTCCGTGGCGGGCGCAGCGGTGTACCTGGGCGCCCTGGTGCTGCTGCGGGCTCCCGAACTCGACGCCGTCCGCCGACGACTCCCCCGCCGTCACTGAGCGCCCGAGCCTCCACAACCCCACGTTTGTGTTGGATTCCGGGTGGGACGGGTCACCCGAATCCGCACGCAAACGTGGGTGGGGACGTTCTCAGGTGGGGAGGACGACGAGATCGTCGCGATGGACCACCTCGTGGTTCACGCCGGGGGGAAGATCGCCGGTTCGCAGACCGACCACCCGCCGAGCAGTGTCGGCGTCGACTGCCGCCAGACCGCGGGCGAACGCGCGGCCATCGGGGCCGGCGATGTCGACCGTGTCACCCTCGACGAACACGCCGCGAACAGAGACCACGCCGGCGGGAAGCAGACTGTTGGGGCGATCGGTCAGTGCGCGTTCGGCACCCGCGTCGACCTCGATGGTGCC
>JBGTIA010000128.1:0-1753 GCA_041745835.1 Ilumatobacteraceae bacterium
CCCGATCGTCCCGGCTACGGCGGATCGTCGCCACACGCTGGGTGCACGACCGCGAACTGGGCCGACGATGTCGCAGCGCTCGCCGACCACCTCGGCGCCGAGCGGTTCGCCGTCATCGGGCTCTCGTCGGGCGGCCCGTACGCCGTCGCGTGTGCTGCACTGCTCCGCGATCGGGTCGTCGGCGCGGTCATCGCCGCCGGCAACACCGACATGAGTTGGCCCGCAGCCGCCGAGGGCTACCTCGATTCCGAGTTGGCGATCATGGCGTTGGACGACGCCGACGCAGCCTTCGCACATTGCATCGAGCAGTACGGCCACGACGGCGCCGGGTTCTTCGGCAGTGGCTTCTTCGATGGCGACATCGACCTGGGCTTCGCTGACAACGCCTGGCTCGCCGACGAATCGAACTCGACGGCGTTCTCCACGGCGATGGCCGAGGCATTCCGGCAGGGCGTGGTCGGCTACGCCCACGACATCTGGGTGCAGGGACGGCCGTGGACCTTCGATCCGGCGATGATCACCTGCCCGGTGATCGTCGCCCACGGCGAGGACGACCGACTCGTACCGGTCGCTCACAGCCGCCACACCGCCTCGTTGATCCCCGGGGCCGAGTTGCGCGGCATTCCGGGTGTCGGCCACCTGAGCCTGGTCGACCAGTTCCCGATGCTCGCCGCCGAGATGGTCCGTCACGACCGCTGACGCTCCACTGCTCACACGAGGTGACACAACCGCCTAAGCTCCGGCAATGGCGAGCAAGAAACAACATCTGGACACGCTCCGCAATGTCGCACTCTTCAGCGGGTGCAACAACAAGGAACTCGAGAAGGTCGCGAAGGCGAGCGACGAGATCCGAATGACTGCGGGCACGTTGATCGTCGACCAGGGTCAGACCGGACGCGAGGCCTTCGTCGTGCTCGACGGCGAGATCGAGATCAAACGCAACGGCCGCAAGGTCGCATCGCTCGGTCCGGGGTCGGTCGTCGGCGAGCTCTCGTTGCTCGACCACGGGCCGCGCACCGCCACCGCCGTGTGCGAGACCGACTGCACGTTGCTCGTCATCGACCAACGCCGCTTCCTCGGCGTGATCGACTCGGTGCCGGCGATCTCGCACAAGCTGCTCTCCAGCCTCGCTGCGCGCATCCGCGATCTCGACCGCCAGTACTTCGGCTGAGCCGGTTACGCCGGTGCCTGGCACCGGCGTAACCCATCTCGACCATGGACATGACCGCTCGCGACGTCAACGACTAGCGTTGCCGCCGTCATGAGCAGCGCATCCGACACCCCAGCGTCCGGCGAACCGAAGGCGCCCGCCCGCGTCAAACCACATCAGCTCGCCCTGGTGCTCGGCACCGCAATGGGCATCTTCATCCTGGTGTCGGGCATCCTGCCGCAGATCACCGGCTGGAAGAACGACAACGCCGTCCACCGCACGGTGTTCGTCAACATCCCCGGTCCGATCCAGATCGCGTTCTACACCGTCATCCCGGTGATGGTGGTCTGGGGTGCGTTCATGTTCGCGAACCGGATGAAGAACTGGGAGCGGGGGGCTCCGGCCCAGCGCCACACGACGAAGAAGAACGCCGCACAACGTCTGAAGGACTTCCGCGCCGGGGCGTACATGCAGACGCTGCTGCGCGACGCCGGCGCCGGCCTGATGCACTCGATGATCTACTTCGGGTTTCTCGTGCTGCTCGGCGTCACGACCGTGCTCGAGATCGACCACCAACTGCCGGAGTCGCTCAAGTTCCTCCAC
>JBGTIA010000129.1:0-3778 GCA_041745835.1 Ilumatobacteraceae bacterium
CGCCGTCTCGGCCTCGATGTTCCCGGCGGTGTCGGCGACGCTTGCCGCCGCCTTCGACGAGGACACGCTGCGGTGGTGGCAGATGATCGGCATCCTCGGCGTGATCGGCGGGATCTCGCTCATGGCGCTCGGCTGAGCACCGGGGTGTTCCGCTCGCACGAGCGGGTCGTTGCGCCGGTCGTGTTCCGCCGACGAGGATGACGCCATGACCCGCATGGCCCGTGCCTACGTCCGCTTCGAAAAGAACCCGTCATCGTTGCGTTATGCAGTGGCGGCGATCGTTGCGACGTTCCTCGTGCTCGTCGTCGTCGGAGCGGTGCTGATCCAACTGCTCGCCCCCGACGAGTACTCCAGTTTCGGCGGCGCGATCTGGTTCACGCTCCAGACGGTCACCACCGTCGGCTACGGCGACAATCCGCCGGTCTCGAACATCGGCCGATTCGTCGCCTCGGTGGTGATGCTGGTGTCGATCGGACTGATCACCGTCATCACTGCCGCGATCACCTCGATGTTCATCCGTTCCGTCAGCCGCGAACAGAACGAAGCCGACCAACTCGTCCTCACCGAGTCGCTCGGCCGGATCGAGGCCGCACTCGCCGCTGCGCACGAACGACTCGAACGATTCGAAGGGGCAGCCGTCGGTTCGAATGACGTGGACAACGACCAGCGAGTGGAATAGGCGACCGCACTCCGTCGTTGCACTCCCTGTACAGATACCCCCACCAGTATTGGAGTGTTGCCTCATGGCCACCATCGAAATCACCATCGACAACTTCGAGCAGACGCTCAGCGACCACGACACCGTGTTCGTCGACTTCTGGGCCGAGTGGTGTGGGCCGTGCCGCCAGTTCGGGCCTGTCTTCGAAGCAGCCGCCGAGCAGCACACCGACATCGTCTTCGGCAAGGTCGATGCGGACACCCAACAGGAATTGGCCGGCCACTTCAACGTTCGCTCGATTCCCACGTTGATGGCGATCCGCGACAATGTCGTGCTGTTCTCGCAGCCCGGAGCACTGCCCGCCCATGCGCTCGACGACCTGATCGGCGAGATCAAGGACATCGACATGGATGACGTTCGCCGCAAGATCGCCGAACAGGCGGCCAGCGAGCCCGACTGATTCAGCCGCCCGATCGCGCGGTCGGTGTGAATCGCACCGGGAGCCGCTTGATGCCCCCGACGAGCGGAAGGCCCGCGGTGTCGAGGGGCACGGCCGGGCCGGCGACGTCGAGGTCAGGCAGGCGGCGGAACAACTCGCGGAACACCACCGCCACCTCGCGACGCGCAAGGTTTGCGCCGAGACAGAAATGCGGTCCCGGCCCGCCGAAGCCGACGTGAGGGTTCGGTGACCGGCGAACGTCGAACCGTTCCGGATCGTCGAACACGCGCGGGTCACGGTTCGCCGCTCCGTAGAACATCACGAACTTGTCGCCCTCGTGGAACTCCTCGCCGCCGAGCGTCACGTCGCCCGTTGCCGTGCGGCGCATGAACGTGACCGGCGATGCGACACGAATGATCTCCTCGACCGCGGTCTGCGTGACGCCGCCGACTTCCGACTGCGCCACATCGGACTGCCAGATGGCGCGCTGGTCGGGGTTCTTGGCGAGCAGGTTCACGCCGTGGCTGATCGCCGTGCGCGTCGTGTCGTTGCCGGCGACCGCGAGCAACACGAACAGCGACGTGATCTCCGCCGACGTGAGCAGGTCCTCGGGCAGCTGATTGTGGATCAACTTCGAGGTGAGGTCGTCGGTCGGGTTGGCCCGACGTTCCTCGATCAGCTCGCCCATCAGGGCCGCCAGCGACATCCCCGCATTGAGGAACGCCTCGATGCCACCGTCCTCGCCGACGAATTCCGGGTCTCCACCACTGAGGATGACGTTCGTGGCGTCCAGCACGGTCTTGAACTCACTGCGAGGGATGCCCATCATGTCGCAGATGATCAGCAGCGGGAAGGGCTGCGACAGCGCCTCGACCAGGTCGACCTCTCCCTGCTCGCAGAAGCCGTCGATCACCTCCGTGCAGATCGACTCGACCGACTGCAGCACGCCCTGCAGTTCGACCGGTGTGAAGCTGTAGGCGACGATCCGCCGCTGGTGGGCGTGCCGTGGATTGTCCATGTTGATGAAGCCGCCGAAGAACTCGAGCATCTCCATCGGCAGGTCGAACACCGAGGTGGCGCCCCTGCCCGAACAGAACTTGTCGGGGTTCTTGCTGACTTGGACGACCTCGTCGAATCGAGGCAGTGCGTAGATCGTCTCGGCGGCATCACCGGCCAGCGGGTTGTGGACGTCGATCGGCAACACGGCACCGAGCTCACGGATCTCGGCGAACTCGGCCATCCGAGCGTCGAGCGTCTGGGTCCAGAAGCTCGGCTCGATGAGTCGGGATGCGCTGGCAGTCATGGTGCTCCTGGTGCGTACAGCGTGGCGGGGGTGCCGCGCCGACCGCGTACGCTACTGTGCGATCACCAGCGATACAGGGCCGCGATGGGCCCTTCGAGCATCGCGACTCCAGGAATCACGGTGACGCGGGCGTCGGTGCGCAGCGCAGTGGCGATGGCCGCATCGACGGTGCGAGCGCCCGCCGGTATGCCACCGACCGGTCGCGTCGTGACGGCCTCGTCGGTGCCGTCGTCGTGCACGAGCAAGTGTTCGACACGGCCTTCATCGATGCCGGCCAGGACGTCGGCGACGTCGGTCGACGCAGTCCCCGCGCTTCGCCGCGACGCAACCTGTCCGATCAAGTCGCGCACATCACGAGCGACGTGGTCGGAGAGCAGGCGGACGATCTCGTCGGCCACACCGTCGGGCGAACCAGCCTCGACGAGGGTGGTCATCGCGCGTTCGCGCTCGGGCAGCGACTCGAGGACGAGATGCTGGGCTCGCGTGTCACCGGCGACGAAGATCATGTCGACGCCATGGGCACCCGCCATCTCCACGACCTGGCTTGCCACGTCGTCGGCGTTACGCTCCCACGTGTTCTCCGCTCGTTGTTGGAACCGTCGCTGCGACCATCCTCCGGGGTGACCGCGGTGGATGTGTTCGGTGTCGCCCTCGACCTGCTCGGTGCCGAGCACCCGCCCGCCGTCGAACGCATGGATGTCGGCACCCGCCCGATCGGTCTCCACCACGAGGTGGCCAACGGCACGCTGACGAGCTTCGATCACCAGCGCGAGTCGGGGCAACACACTCTCGGCCACCACCAACTCGTGAACCGGCTCGTCGAGGAACTCGGCGAGCGTCGTCCCGTCGGCGCGACCCATGAGCACGAGTGCGGCTCCCCCGTCGTGTGGGAGCTCCGACATCAGTGCATCGAGCGATGCGAGGTCGTCCTCAGTCCATCGAGACGCTTCGAGTTCGCGGCGAGCGTTCTTCCAGCGGGTCTCGAATCGGTGCCGAGCGTCGTCGAGCTGGCTCGGTGTCGGCATCGCCACGGTCAGGAACGGTGCGGCGCCGTCGATGAACTCGCGTATGTCGTGGAGTTCGGTGGTGCGGCTCACGTCGAACGGAGTGCTCGGACCAGCTCGGGCTTGCTCATCGAGCTGCGACCGTCGATGTCGAGTTCCTGTGCCCGCTCGTACAATTCGGCTTTGGTCCAGTTGTCGTACGAGGCGGGCCTGACGTCGTCGTCCGGGTCGATGGCCCTGGTCGCGTCATCGAGGAGCGCCGTCGCCGCCTGTTCGGCCGCCACGCCCGTCCGCCTACCCTGCGCCCGCGCCTGGCCGACCGCTTCCTTGGTGGTCCTCTTGGCGGTCGCCGATGTCCGCTCGACGGCAGACCT
>JBGTIA010000130.1:0-2017 GCA_041745835.1 Ilumatobacteraceae bacterium
ATCGCCCACGCCCACGCCGTCGACGAACGTGTGTCGCTCGACGAGGTGGCCTTGACCGCCCGGGTGCTCGAAGCTGCCGTCCGCCGCCTGCTCGCCCTCCATCCCTGACCGTCGCCAGGCGTCCGCGGACGCGTCGAGCGAGCGTACGTGCGTCGGGCGGTATACTCCCGGTATGGCATCGACCACGATCAAGTTGAGCGTCGAGACCCGCGAGCGTCTCCGTGCACTGGGTGGGACCACATACGAAGACACCGTGATCGAGGCCCTCGACGCCCTGGAAGCGAACCGATTCTGGACCGAGGCCGAGGCGGCCGCTGCATGGCAGTCGGGTCTGTCGGAGTCCGGGCGCCAGCGTCGGCGCGAGGCAATTGCGGAGATCGACCGAGCCTTCGACGGCATCGAGTGATCGAGGCCGGCGACATCTCCCTGGCCGACGTCAACCAGGAGCAGCGCCTTCACGTGCTCGTCGTGTCGAGCAGCAAGTTCACACGCTTGTCCGGGCGCGTCATCGTTGCGCCGACGGTCCCCGGCGAGCCGGACGAGGTGCCATTCCCGTGGCGGATCGAGGCCGAAGGGCACGTGTTTGCGATCGACCTGCTGCGCTCGATCCCCGCCGACCGGTTGCTGGAGCGTGTGGGCAGAGTCAGCGCGAACGTGGCTGCATCCGTGCAGCGCGTCACCCGCCACATCCTGTGACGACCTACTCCGGCTGTGATCCGCTCACCGCAGCGTCGGGATGCGGCACAGTCCGCAGCTCGAGTCCACTGATGGCCTCGAAGTCAGACGGGTTCGTGGTGTAGAGCGGAAGTCCGTTGGCGAGCGCCGTTGCGGCGATCAGCGCATCGAACGCACGAGCGGTTGGCTTGCGACCCGATGCGCGCAGATCGGCGGCGACGCGACCGAACGTACGAGCCGCGGCCTCATCGAACGGAAGCGGCACGAAATCGGACTCGGCTTGCTGCAGTTGGGCCTGCCGGGCCGCTCGCTCCCTGCTGTCGGCAGCCACGAGCGGACCAACCGACAACTCGGCGAGCGTGACGATCGTGATCGTCGGTTCCTCAGGCAGCACTGACGGGTCGGTGATCTGCGGAAGCAGGATCACGACGTTCGTGTCGATGACACCGCGGGGCTCCGTTGTCACAACGACTGATCCACGATCTCATCGACGTCTCGACGCAGGCCGACCGGATCGACGTGTGGCACCTGGCGCCACCGCTCGAGCAGTGTCGCGGCATCGGGTCCCGTGCGGGGCAACGCTCGGAGTTCGGCCACCCGGCGACCAGACCTGGTGATCGTGACGCGTTCGCCCGACTGCACGCGATCGATGACCTCACCACCGTGATTGCGCAGATCGCGGATGGTGACATCGGCCATTCCGGGATTGTATCACGCGTGAGACACTCTGAATGTTGAACGGGGACCGGCGAGCTCCTTCGGTCCAGCTCCGAGGTCGCCTGGTCGGCGACGAACTCGACACACGCCATCAGATTCAGCCACCAGCTTCGCCGACGGACTGGAGGTTGCCGCGCTCCTGCAGACGCTCAGTTCTGCGCACGGCCAGGGTGACGCATGGACTCGCCTCGCAGGGCGCGCAAGCTTCAGCGGGCGTCCAAACACTGCCGAACAGGGTGAGCCTTCTCGGAGGCTGCTGCACCAATGACGAGCCGAGTTGGCCTAGCACTGTCGTGATGCTGGGCATCGTTGTCAGCGACGGCTGCTCAGTGTTAGCGAGACGCCAGACCTGGTGACCACCCACTTCAGGTGCACAGTTGCGTGACCGATAGACGCAAGGTGAGCGGAGTCCCTCAAAGCAGCGCGCCGGCAGGTGGTACACCGACCCTCATAACGCAAGCACACTGGCGTGGGCCCGAGCCAGGCGACGGTCGGTGGTGAGCACGACGGTGTCGAGCGACGCCGCCAGTTCGAGGTAGAGGGCGTCGGCGAGACGGGTGTGCTCACGGCGCCCCCACGCGCCGGCGAGAAGCGGCGCCAGCGGTTCGCGCTGGAGCGGAGCACC
>JBGTIA010000131.1:0-3663 GCA_041745835.1 Ilumatobacteraceae bacterium
GCAGCGGCCACTCGTCGTCGTGGTCGTCGCCATGCGTGCGCGCGAGACATGGGACGACACGTCGGTGGTGCTCCCGGCCGGCACCTGGGGCAACGTGCTCGTCGACGATTCGCCGGTCTTCGCCGGCGGTACCGCCGTCGACGTCTCGTCGTGGCTCGACGCCTTCCCCGTGGCTGTCCTCGACCGCACCGACGCCTGAGCCCACCGGCCCCACTCACCACGTCTGCGTCGGATTTCGGGTGACCCGTCCCACCCGGATCCGCACGCAAACGGGGTTGGACGTAGCGTTGCGGGATGGTCCGTCTGGAAGAGGCCCACCGTCGTCGGCTGCTCGTCGAGCGGCAGCATCTCGGTTCCGTGGGCCGAAGGTCTCGAACGATCGCCGAGACGGCGGGTGCGCTCGCGCTGATGCACTCGACCGACCCATCGACGCCGTATCTGTCCTTCCACGCCCGGACCGATGTCGAGGTCGCCGACATCGACACGGCGTTGTACACCGACAGGAAGCTGCTGCGCCACACGACCGTGCGCCGCACCGTGTTCGTGATGCCGCTCGATGTCGTTCCGCTCGCCCACGGTGCCTACAACCGACAACTCGTTGCGAAGCTGCGCTCCAATCTCCTGGGCTGGATCGACCAGAGCCCCGACGTGAATGTCGACGCAGCGACATTTCTGGACAGCGTCGAACAAGAGGTGGTGACAACGCTGCGTACCGGTGGACCCGCATCCGGAAACGCGCTCGCTGTTCGGGTTCCCGGTCTCCGGGCACGCTTCGAACCGACTCCCGGCGCGGCCTGGTCGAAGCCGATGCGGATCACCTCGAAGGTGCTCGAGCTGCTCGCTGCGGAGGGTCGGCTCGCACGCAGTCGGCCGACGGGTGCGTCGTCCACGTCCGGCGCCTGGACATGGACGGCGATCGACGAGTGGCTCGGTCCGGACGGCATCGAAACCGTCGATCCCGACGTTGCGCTCGCAGCCCTGTTGCAGCGTCATCTGGCCGCCTTCGCGCCGGCGACGGTGACCGATCTCGCGTGGTGGAGCGGTCTTCCGAAAGGTCGGGTACGCGCAGCGCTCGACGCGCTGGATGCTTGCGAGGTGGTCCTCGCGGGGGTCGGAGAGCCGGGCTTCGTCCAGGCGGGTGACGACTGCACCGTCGTCCGGAGTGCCGCTGAACTCGACGGTGTCGTTGCGCTGCTCCCGGGCCTCGACCCCGCCACAATGGGTTGGAAGCAGCGTGAGTGGTACGTCGACGACCGCCCGGGTGCCGGGATCTTCGACCGCAACGGCAATGCCGGGCCGACCGTGTGGGTCGGTGGACAGGTGGTCGGTGCCTGGACACAACGCCCCGACGGAGAAATCGCCATGTTGCTCACCGGCGACGTCGGCACCGTCGAACGTGACGCACTCGACGCCGAAGCTGCCCGCCTGGCGACCTGGCTCGGTGATGTCCGCATCAAGTGGCGCTACCCGACGCCGCTGACCAAGCAGCTCACCTGACCACGCCGAGTTCCCCGAGCGATGAGCGAACCGCCCGGATGGCGTCCTGTCGCTCATCGCCGCACGACAAGGTCCCGGAGCGATGAGCGAAGCGCCCGGATGCCGGCCCTTCGCTCATCGCTCGTCAGGACTGGATCGCGAGGCGGGCGCTCCAGGGCCGGATCGTCGCAGCGTCGAAACCCTCGCCGCCCCAGCGTTCGTCGTCGGTGTCGAACACGATGGCGTCGATCGGGTCCGGGGCGCGGTGGTCGACGGCATCACCACAGAAGTTGAACGCCAGCGACGCGGTCGCATCGGCGGTCGATCGGACGACGAAGATCGTGTCGCCGACGATCGTCATGTGCTGTTCAGCCGACGGGTCGTTGAGCACGGGATGCTCGCGTCGGATCCGCAACAGCTCGGTGTACATCGCCAGGCGTGACCGGTGCGGCTCGCGTTCGGTGAGCGTCGGATCGAGCACTGCGGCCTCGAACGTCGCCGGATCGGCTGGGTCGGCGACGCCGCCCGACCAGTCGGCTCCCGAGAACTCACGCTGACGGCCGTTGCGTACGGCTTCGACGAGCTCGAGATCGCCGTGGTCGACGAAGTACGGGAACGGTGCGGTCTCGCCGTACTCCTCGCCCATGAACAGCATCGGGGTGAACGGCGAGAGCAGGATCGCCGCTGCGGCGAGCCGGCGGCGAGGATCGTCGAGCGGGACGTCGGCGAGCATGCGGGACCCGGCGGGGGTGTTGCCCACGTGATCGTGATTGGTGGCGAACACGATGAAACGCCGGTGCTCGATGTCGTCGGCCGGCGCGCCGTGGCGCCGGTCGAACCCGGGCGAGTATTGCCCCGAGTAGACCCAGCGGTGCTCCCAGGCCTTCGCGACGTCGGCGGCACCCGAATAGTTGGCGTAGTACTCGTGACGATCGGCGGTCAGCGCCACGCGGAGGGCGTGGTGGAAATCGTCGTTCCACACGGCATCGCAACCCCAGCCGCCGGTCGCCTCCGAGCGGACGATGCGCGGATCGTTCGCGGAACTCTCGATCGTCACCAGCGCCGTGCGGCCGCCGAGGCGAGCGGTGTCGTGGACGGCCGTGGTCAACTCCTGCACGAACGAGACCGGGGTCGGGTCGAAGATGGCATGGACGGCGTCGAGACGCAACCCGTCGATGTGGAAGTTGCGGACCCAACCGACTGCGCTCTCGATGAAGAACCGTCTCACGTGGTCGCTGCCGGCGCCGGCGACGTTCATCGCGTCGCCCCACGGGGTGCGGTACGCGTCCGTGAAGTACGGCCCGTACTGCGCGAGCACGTTGCCCTCGGGACCCATGTGGTTGTACACGACGTCGAGCACGACTGCGAGGCCGAAGCGATGAGCGGCATCGACGAAGCGTGCGAGCCCGTCAGGACCGCCGTACGAGTGTTGTGCGGCGGAGGGAAAGACGCCGTCGTAGCCCCAGTTGCGAACGCCTGGGAACTCGGCGACCGGCATCACTTCGATGGCGGTGATCCCGAGTTCGTGCAGTCTGGGCAAGTGACGGATGGCAGCGTCGAACGTCCCGTCGGCGGTGAACGTGCCGACGTGCAGCTCGTACAGCACGGTGTCGGCCAACTCGATGCCGGTCCAGTCGTCGTCGTGCCACCGGAACACCGACTCGTCGACGATCGCCGACGGTCCGTGCACGCCGTCGGGCTGCCATCTCGACGCCGGGTCGGCCAGTTCGTCACCATCGACGACGAGCCGGTAGCGATCGCCGTGCTCGAGACCCTCGACCACGGTGGTCCAGTACTCCCCGTCGGGTTCGAGTTGCACCGGCACATCGTCGCCATGGGTGACGTCGACGGCAGTGGCGTCCGGCGCCCACACGACGAAGCGAGTGCGGCCGTCGCCGAACACGGTCGCGCCGAGACGGGTCGTGCTCGTGTCCGACGTCATCGGATCACGTCGAGTCGGGCGCGAAGAACACGGCGCCGAGCGGGGGGATCGTCACCACGATCGACGGGTGGAATCCGTGCGAGTCGACCGGCACCGTGTCGACTCCGCCGTAATTGCCGACGCCGCTGCCGCCGAAGCCTTCGGCATCGGAATTGGCGAGTTCGGTCCAGCGCCCTGCGCGTGGCACTCCGAGGCGGTAGTTGTACCGCGGCGTCGGCGTGGCGTTGAACACGGCGAGCACAGGA
>JBGTIA010000132.1:0-2813 GCA_041745835.1 Ilumatobacteraceae bacterium
GGGCGCTGGAGGCGGCGCTCGGCAAGCCGTGCGGGGCCGTATGGGCGCATCAGCCGGTGGTGGGGGTCGTGGTGCGGGTCGGAATCGACGGGAAGGAAGCCTAGTGGCGTTTGCCAAGCCGAACGCTGGCGCCGGGTTCCACCTGGCGTCGTAGCAAGCCCACCGTGTTGCCGCCCGAAGGCGAGATGGCCAACATGCTTGCCTGGATCTCGAACGATCCAGGCGGCGAAAGCTTCTTCCCGGTCGTGTTGGACGGTCCGGCCTGGGTGCGGCGCGTCGAAGTGTTCGAGCCGACCTACGAAGGCTTCCCGGAGGTTATGAACGACGGGCTGTACGTGCTTGAGATCGACGTTCGGCACACGACCGATGCGAAGGGAAGGGCCGACGAAGTGGTGGTGCGCGTCCACCGCGTGAAGCGCTTGTACGCACCGTCGCGGACGCAGCTCGCCGAGGCTCTATTCGATGACTTCGTTGCGCCGAGAATGGTTGCTTAAGGAGAGGGTTCGTGTCGTTCGCCCGTCGAGCAAGATGTCCGCGCTCGGAATCGAGGGCAAGTTGGCTGGATCATAGCCAGTGCGGCCCACGGTACTCGTCCCGCAAGCGGTATCGGCCGGGACCCGCAGAGCGAAAGTACTTGCGGTACGAGGGGCTGTGGTCGTCGCTCGCGGCGTTTGCCAACGTTACGTTCAAGAGGCCCTCAGGCGGTGTCCAGCCCCGCAGAGCCGCGAGTTGGCGCACGCTTGCGATCGAGAGCGGTTCGGTGAGATCGCCTCGATTGACGGCTGCAACGATCTCGCGGTTCAAGCCGCGTCCGTACTTCGCCATGATGGACCTCCCTGGTGCCGTTGACGTCCCAAGCTTCGGCGATCAGTCGAGCCAGATAGTCGCCTGGGCCCAGCGGCCGTCCCGAGTCCTAACGGCAGCTTCCGCTACGCGTCGTCCTTAGCCTTCGTCGCACCGAACCGCGCCGAGTTCACGACCGGTAGCGTGAACTTCGGCCAATCCATGCGCAGCGTCGCACCTTGGGCGAACTCGCGGGCATACGGCCAGGCATTGAGGCGCAGGTTGCGCATGGAGAACACGGCCCAAACGTCATCCGTCATGGGCTGCGCCGTGCGGTACCTCAGCGAGTACACGGCCCGGATGGTGCCGAGGGGCGCCTCGGTTTCCGTGGCCAGGAACGTGAAGGTGAAGGCAGCCGTTGCCTCGAAGCCTCCCTTGGCGTTGGTGTAGTCCGCGCCGAAGTCGATGTTCACTCGCGACTTCGTGACCTTGGGGCGCGCTACCTGGGACGCAAAGGCGCCCTCGGTCATGCGGACGCCTTCGAGGTCAAGGTCCTTCAGGAACGCGTTGTACACGGCCGGTGGTGCTGGCGCGACGTCCTTCGCCTTGGTTCCCGACTGCTTGGTCATGCGGCGTCGAGGTAAAGGTCGGCGTCGGACGCCTCGTTCGGGATCGGGAAGGCGGTACCGCTCGTGCGTGGCGCGGTCCACGCGGCGATATCGGTGGAGACGTCGTCGTAGTCGAGGTGCAGGGTGTCGCGCACGAGCGCGATGCCGGTTCCCTCGGGACGCACGACCTGGATCACGTGCTCACCGACCTTGAAGGCCATCAGAAGTTCGGCGCCCATCGCATGCAGGTGCGCGACCAGCGAGTCGAGTCGCCGGTCCTGGTGGACGCTCTCGAGACGGGATACGCGCCCCTGAGAGATGCCCATGAGGTTTGCCAGGTCGGCCTGGTTGAGGTCGCGGAGCTGACGGGCCCGGCGCATCCCATCGGTGACGCGCACCCGCACCTCCTCCTGAGCAAGCAGTAGGGCAAGCTCCGGATCGTCACCGATCAGGCGCTCCAAGTGGTTGACGGCGTCGCCCACGTGGGTGATACGGGGTTCAAGGTCGGTGTCGTGGTCGCTCATGGCATGGTCCTTCGTGGATCAGGTCGAGACGAGGTCAGGTGGCGTCGTCTACCCAGCGGCTGGGGTTGTCGACGACGAGATCGCGGCGGGTACGAGCAAGCGGTAGTTCGCGCAGATAGGCGCGCGGGTGCAACTCCTTGAAAGCGTGGAGCAGCACGATGCAGCGGTGATCGGGAAGCGCGCAGACGAGGACGCGCGGGTTGTTCTGCGTCCGGTTCAAGCGCAGCGAGAGTAGGTTGTCCTCGCCACGAAGCGACTCGAGGACGTCCGAGCGCCGTGCGATCAACGCCAAGCCCTCGTCGCGGACGAGGCGGAGATAGGCGAGGAACTTCGCGGTCTCCGACTTCGTGATGCCTGTGCTGCTCGGTATCTCGAAGAACTCGGCGACCGGTAAGCGTCCACGCTCGTCGCGGAAGTACCGCACGGACCATGGAGTCACGCCTCCCTCCACGGATGATCATAGTATGCCGTTTTCGACATATCAAGGGATTGAGTCACCCAGATCCACGGGGCACCAACCCGCTCTCCGCACCCGGGCTCGTCACCACCAACGCATCCTGAGCCCGCGTGTACGCAGCGAACAGGCGGCTTCACTGTTGCGTCGCTCGACGGGTCTGTTGCTGCACTTCTCGGTGGTGCAGGTTCTCGCCCGCGCCGAGGCGATTGCCCAGCCGGCACTGGCCGAGTGTGCTTTGCTCGCAATGTCCCGTCTGGGCAGTCGGGCGGCGCCAATACCGGGGCGTCACGGCTTTCTATCCTGCGGCTCGCCGAGCGCCCGGTAGAGGGTGGAGCGCGCCACGCCGAGGATCTCGGCGACTTCGGTGACGGTCTGGTTGGGGTCTTCGAGCATGCGTCGGGCGGTGGCGATCTTGCGGGCGTCGAGCTTGCGGGGTCGGCC
>JBGTIA010000133.1:0-2072 GCA_041745835.1 Ilumatobacteraceae bacterium
TCGACCAGCTCGAAGCGGCGTCGGAGGCGATCGCCGGCGAGACGGCCGTGTAAGCCGCGAACGCCGGCGACGTCGACGCAGCCGAGGCGTGCGTGGCGGCCGCGATCGAACGCTTCGGCCGACTCGACATCCTGGTCAACAACGCCGCCACGAACCCCTACTACGGCCCAACGCTCGAGGTCGACCCGGCGCGCTACGACAAGACGTTCCAGGTCAACCTGCGCGGCCCGCTGTTCTGGTGCCGCGCAGCGCATCAGCAGGCGTTCGCCCGGGAGCCCGGGGTCATCATCAACATCGCATCGGTGGGGGGGATGCGAACCGAGGCCGCCCTCGGCGTCTACAACCTGACGAAGGCAGCGCTCATCCACCTGACCCGGCAACTGGCAGGTGAGATCGGCCCGACACGGGTGGTCGGCATCGCGCCCGGCCTGGTGCAGACCGACTTCGCGGCAGTACTGGTCGAGAACTACGGCGATGCCCTCGCGGCCCGGCTCCCGCTCAAGCGGCTCGGCGAGCCCGTGGACATCGCCAACCTCGCCACCTTCCTCGCGTCGGACCTGGCGAGCTGGATCACCGGCGACACGTACGTGATCGACGGTGGCGCCGGGGTCACCGGCGCAAGCTGACCGACGACGCACCCTCGGTGCGTTCCATCCGGCTGATGCCGCGTATCAGCGGGATGGTCCCGGCGGCGAGGGCTGCGAGGGTGATCACCCCGGCGACGAGATACGGCATGCGCAGATCGGTGTAGTACGCGATCTGCCCGCCTGCCAACGCACCGAACGCGCTCGCTCCGGTGCCGACCCACCGGTAGACGCTGTTGACCCGTCCGAAGAGCTCGGCGGGGATCATCTGCTGGCGCAGCGAGATGGTCACGACGTTCCACGTGGTGATGGCGACGCCTGTGGCGAAGCCGGTGACAGCGATGAGCCACACGACCGGCGCGAACACGAACACGAGTTGCCCCGCACCGAAGACGAGGTACGGGACGATGATCGCGGCGGCGGTTCCGAAGCGCCGGAGCACCCGGTGGCCGATCACACCGCCGAGTGCGGCGCCCACGGCCGAGGTGGTGAGGAGGAGGCCGAAGCCAGTTCCGGTGACCCCCAGCTCCACGGCGGCGTACTTCACGAAGATTCCCTGGCCGAGCATCATGCCGAGGTTCGTGATCGCGAGGAGGACGGCGAGCGTGCGCAGCAGTGGCTCGGCGCGGAGCCATCGGAGGCCGACGGCGATGCTGCTCCCCATGCCGCGGTGATCTCGCCGAGCGCGAGTCGACCGGGTCGCCCTGATTCCGGCGATGAGGACTGCTGCAACAGCGAACGTGAGCGCGTTGACGCCGAAGGGCACCCCAGGGTCGACCTGGAACAGGACGGCACCGATGGCGATGCCCACCATCCCACCGAGCACCACCTCCACGGCGAAGAGATAGCCGTTGGCACGGGGCAGGTCCGGTACGGCGACGATCGACGGGATGAACGCCTGGGCCGTGCTGTCGAACACGACTTCGCACGAGCCGATCACGAGCATCACGGCGAGGAGGACCCAGATGGACAGTGCCTCCGTCGTTGCCGCCAGGGCGATGAATCCGAAGAGGCCGAGCCGCATCACGTTGGCGCCGATCATCAGGCCTCGCCGGTCGAAGCGGTCGACGATCACCCCGATCGGAAGCGCGAACACGAGCCAGGGGAACAGGATCGCGAACGTCGTCAGCGACAAGAGGCGTTCGTCGTCGGTCAACGAGAACGCGAGGAGCGGGAGGGCCACGAAGTTGATGCCATCGCCCAGGTTCGACACGGCGCTGGCCCACCACTGCTTCCAGAACGCCCGGGGGAGGCGCCGTGACGGCTCGCTCGACATCACGTCTCCTCGCGCCGTTCGGTCGGGAGGCGGTGGCGTGCGATCTTGCCGAGCGACGTGCGCGGAACCTGGTCGACCATCACCAGGCGGCGAGGCGCGGCGAACGCGGGGAGCACCTCGCGCACGTGGTTGCGGAGATCGTCGAGGGTCGGGACCCGGCCCGCCGGGACCACGTAGGCCGTGACGACCTGGCCCCACTCGGGGTCATCTGT
>JBGTIA010000134.1:0-5920 GCA_041745835.1 Ilumatobacteraceae bacterium
AGAACACCAGCCGACGGACATATCGCAGTGAGGTCAACCCGAAAGGTGACAGGCCCAAAATGGAGCCCGCCGACCGGCGCTCTGAACGCTACGACAACCGCCGCAACGCCCTCCCATCATCAATCAGGCCCAACTCGTGCAACCGATATTCGCGTCACCGAACCGGCGTTGGGTGGCACCCTCAGAGGCTGGTGCTGCCGAGCGTTAGGGGGCCGGGTCTTCCCGCCCTCATGTGCCGTTCGCGAGCAGGCTTCGGCTGCTTGAGCAGTGATCATGCGCTACGCGACCAGTGGTCGGACGTCCCACATATCGCCGGTTCTCGGGCTGGTTGGTCGATGGAATTGAGTGAGCGAAGTGTGCGCCCTGATCGGTTGACATCGGCAGGGGAACACCGGCGATGCGCATGCCGAACGACTGGATTACCGCGATGTCGATTCGTTCATCGGCCGCCTCGTACGATTCGCCCATGGCCTCTGATCCGCAGGTCGACAATGTCGTAGCGGCTGCTCTCGAGCATCTGTACAGCGTCGGCCGGGTCGTCGTCACAGGTCCTGGTGGAATCGGCAAGTCGACACTCGTTGCGCGCATCGTGCACGAACTGACTGCGGATGAGGTGATCTGGATCGCGGCCGACGTTCTCGACGACGCTCGCCAGGTGATCGCCTCGGTTCTCGATTCCCTCGTTGAGCGGACGCTCGCCGAGGAAGCCACCGAGGAATTCCTCCGTTCGGTGCTGATCGATCGACGCACGGCAATCGTCATCGACGGGGCCGACGTGATCGTCGACGACATTTTGTCGTGGACAACCAACTTGCCTGCCGACGCGACGGGACCCTGGGTCGTCGTCGCAAGCCGGGTGCATCCCCTCGCGATGGTTTCTCCGGTCGTTCACCTCGGGCCCCTGCCTCTCACCTCAGATTCGGGGCCGTGTTATGCCGAGAGCTTGTTCCGGGCGTGGTATCGAGAAGCCGGCGGACAGCCCGGTCGCTTGAACCGCGACGACGACAC
The DNA here is from genome assembly GCA_041745835.1 of Ilumatobacteraceae bacterium. GTDB lineage: Bacteria > Actinomycetota > Acidimicrobiia > Acidimicrobiales > Ilumatobacteraceae > Sva-07. The sequence goes on from JBGTIA010000134.1 coordinate 1,009, forward strand.
CTTCGATCGCGTCCTGGCGAGCACCGGCGGCGTCCCGCTGGCGATACGCGTCGCCGCGGCGACAGCGGCCGCAGTCGGGCTCCACGCATGCGAAGCACTCATCACCGACAATGCGACGGCGGACACAGTGGCTCGATCGATTCAGCCCAGCGTCGCTCGCCTGACCTCGACCGAGCGCGAGGTGTTCGACGCTTTCGCTGTCAGTGCTGGGACGATCGACGCCGGCTGCGCGGCGGCGATCGTGGGTCGCAACATCGAGTCGACGACCGCGGCGCTCGGCACGCTGGTTCGTCACAACCTGATCGATCTCGACGACGGGCGCTACACCATGCTTCCGCCAGTGTGGCGGTTCGCGATGGCCAACTCGCTCGACACCGCGCCAGCGGCACAGGTCCGCCATCACGCATGGTGCTTCGATCTGGTCAGCCGCCACGACGCCGCAGCGGTGTCACACCGACAGGCCGATGTGAGGCTGGCGATCACTCGACTGCTGGAGTACGACGTGCCGGCAGCCGTCGATCTCACGGTGGCGCTGGTCCGATGCCTCGTCGTGACACTGGAACACCATCGAGCGGGAGAGCTGCTCGACTTCGTGTCGAGCCGACCAGCTGTCGAGGCGCTGGAGCCGAGCGATCGGCGTCTCGAACTCGTTCGCTTGTCGGCTCTCATACTCGAAGCGAGTCGGGGGAGCGCAGCGGCGCTGGCCGTCCTCGAGCGAGCCGTCCCACTCGTCGCGCTGTCGGCGCGACCCGATTACTGGCGTGGCAGGCTCCTGTCATTCCGGTGCGCCACGCTCTACGAGTCGGGTCGGTTGGGCGCTGAGGAGGCGTTGGACATGGCCACCCGGGCCATCGAGATCGCGGCAGGTTGCGGCGACACGTTGAACGAGCTCCGGATCCGGCTGTGCGTGATCGCCATCCTGCAGGACGCAGGCCGCCTCGACGAGGCCGACGGCGTCGCAACGGCAGTGATCGCCACCGACCGGGACCACGCTCGTTTGCAGCAGCGCCGCGCCCGCATCCGTCGTGCTGAGAACGCCCTCCTCCGCGGTGACCGAGCTCGATGTGTGTCCACGGGGCGCCGACTTCTCGACGAGGCCGAGAGCTTGCGGGAGGCGATCGAAGCCGAGCACCTCCTCGTACAGGCGGATCCGACGCGCTACGCACCACAGCTCCGAGCAGCCCCCGCCAGCGACCCCCTTCGGCCCCCAATATGGGAGTCCCATCTCGTCGCCCAGTGCTGTCTCGCCACTGCCGCACTCGTGGGCGGCGATCCGACCGAGGCGCTGACCATCGCCTCCGACGTCGTCGTTGTCGCCGAAGCTCATCCCTACTGCTGGCTGGTGGTCCACGGTCTCGTGCTGATGGGTGACGCCGCTCTGTTGTGCGGCGATCCACAGCAGGCGCTGGCGGCATATGGCCGATCGCTCACGCTGTCCCACGAACTCGGCATGGTGCTTCGCACCGCTGACGCAATCGACGGACTTGAGCGGTTGATCGCCGACCCTGAGCACCGGCAGTGGGCACTCGATATGTCCGCGGCGCTTCGGTGTCCGTCAGGAGCAACGCGACGTCCACGCCCGTGGCTGGCGTCGCGCGACAGACCTCGAATTGCGGGCTCGTTGTCGCCGACGCCTGTTGGGTGGATGAGCGGCGCGGACCTCACCGACGCCGGCGTCGACGGTCTCGTCGCCTCGGCCGCATCCTCGTTGAGCACGAGCGGCCCCAGACCGGATGATCCCATGCGTCAGCTGTCGCCGGCCGAGCGTCGCGTTGCGGAACTGGTCGCCCAAGGCCTCACGAACCGAGCGATCGGCGAACAACTGCACATCGCGCGACGGACCGTGGAGACGCACGTTCTGCACAGTTTCCAGAAGCTCGGTGTGCAGAACCGAACTCAGCTCGCGCGACTCGTCGCAGGCTGACACTCCTGCGGAATACGTAATCTCCACGATGCCGGGCCAGCACGAGCCGTTCATGCTCGTCGACACGACCCGATGGGTCGGGTCACATGAGAGCTGGGCAACGACATCATGCTCGATCGTGGATCATGCAAGGCGATGCGGGGCGCAGCGAAATCGACCGTCGCCCGACGGCCGAGACAAATGAAAGGGAACCATCATGAAGAAGTTCACGATCGGATGCGCCCTCGCCCTCGCGTCGACGGCGATGTACGCCGGCACTGCAAACGGTGCGGGCGGCGGCGGAACGTCGTTCTGCTCCAACAGCGGCAAGCCCGACGGTGTGGTCGTTGTCGGAGATCTCAGCACCTACAACAACGCAGGGGAGTTCGTCACCGCGCTCGCGCCGCTACCAGGTAACCCTGGATCGGGTTGGAACGTGCAGGGCGTGTGCAACCCGAACCGGTTCTTGCCGTAGCCAGGGTTGGGGGGTAGACCGATGTCATGCGAGTGATGTTCGCGCACGGTCTCTGTCTCCGCTTCACGGTTTCGGCGGAAAGATGTGTGTGACAGCTCGACTCACCGTGGGCCGAGCGGCGGGCGTCGGCTTTCGTGCCGACGGGACGCCAACCGCTGTCTTGGCAAAGATGAGGCCATGGCAGCGAGCTTGGACATCCGACAGCTCATTTCAAGCGAGCTGATACTCGTCGGGGAGATCGATCGGACCGAACACATCGACGTGCTCTACGTCCAAGAAGGCGATCGCCTCATCGAGAACGAAGGCAGCTGGGACTCATCTGCGTGGGACAGCGAGGGACACGGAGAGCACACCGTCGAGTCCAAGATTCGTGAGTTGCACGGCTACCTCGACCTCGGCGGCATCGCTATCGGTGCACTGGTCGATGAACGATTGGTCGGTCTCGGGGTCGTGATACCTCAGCTCCGACACCGCCTCGCGCAGCTCGCCTTCCTGCACGTGAGCGCACAGTGGCGAGGCACAGGCGTCGGCACGAGCTTGTCGGACAGGCTCGACGATCTCGCCAGGCGTGCTGGGGCATCGGAGATGGTTGTCTCGGCGACCCCATCGAGGAACACCGTCACCTTCTACCGCGCCCGAGGCTTCATCCCCATGGCGCATCCACTCAAGGTGCTGACTGACCTCGAGCCCGACGACATCCACATGCACAAGGCGCTCTGACGCCAGGTAGCGCCGAGTGCCCGTTCTGAGCGTCTGACGCAAGCGTCGGGACGTCGACCAAACCGCTCGGTATCGCTGCTCGATAATCCATCTTCGACCGTATGACGACCCGTCACGCTTCGGCCCAAGCAGCGCACTGCACTTTCACGGGCAGGGCGGCCGGCTCTGCCGTGCGATCAGCTGACTCCGATGACGTCGGTGGTCGCGTCGGTGGTGTACGTGCCCTTGCTCAAGTCGAGCAGGACGAGCGCATCGCCGAAGGGGTCGAGGATGACGCCCAGGCGGCCGACGGGGATGTCGAACGGCTCGGCGATGACCTGACCGCTGTTCGAGCGGAACACCTCGATCGCGTCGTCGACCGATTCGACCAGCAAGTTCGGTTCGTAGCCGTGCTCGGTGGTGAGAACGATCTCGGAGTCACCGTCCGGGAGTTCGAGTCCTGCCTGACCGATGGCGTCGTTGCGCCACTTCACTCGATGGCCCAGCACATCGACGTAGAAGTGGATACCGGCGTCGATGTCGGGCACACGAACGGTGACCGCATCGACTTTGCGCAGGATTCCCGGGCCGCTCATCGGCCAGGTCTTGCAGCTGGATCTTGACCGTCGCCCGGGAGCGCAGGGGTGAGCGCTGCGCTCGGCATCGGCGCACACTCTCACGGTTGCGTCCCCAACCTGGCGATTGACGGCGGCACCACGGGATCACCGCCGTCTGGCGCTCGGCGGCCCAGCGCGGTGGCACGCGGAACTCTGTGGGATGGGAGCCAGTCCATCGGTGAGACTTGGACGGTGGCCGCCAGTTACCCGAACTTCGAAGGAAAACACGGCGAGGACGCCTTCTTCAACCCAGATGACTTCGTTGCGTATCTGCGCCGGAACGGGGGCCTGGTCGGCTACGAACCACCACGATCGATCATCATGTGTTACCAGCGAAGGCTGTTCGAGTTCATCGTGGCCGTGGAGAGCGCGGAGCAGCGGACTCTCGCGGCCACGTATCGGGGAAGTTCCACCGTCACCACGCCGTGGTCGAGCTCGCGATCCGTGACCTCAAAGAAGGTGCCGGGCTCGAGCACGTCCCATCGGGGAACTTCGACGCCAACAGCGCCTGGTTGCAATGCGCAGTCCTCGCCCACAACCTGATCCGCTGGACCACCATCCTCGGCGGCGTACGCGTCGAGGAGCAGTTGATCGTGGCGCGCACCGTCCGCACCCGATTCCTCGCCATCCCGGCTCGACTCGTCAACCGCGCCGGTCGAGCCACCCTGCGACTCCCAACCCGATGGCCATGGGCCACCGCGTTCGCGACAGCGCTCAACTCGCTGCGCCTCCTCGGGCCCGCACCCGGCTGACCTGTCCCGCGGTCACGCACGCCGACGAACTCACCGAGCGCCACCAACCTCAAAGCCTCACGAGGCTGACATCCTCACACCCCAACACCAAATCGACGACAACCAACATCCGCACGCAGCAACCCCGCCCCACAGACACGCCCCCCGATCACCGATCGGTGGATCGAGGCTTACACCGGACGCCTATGTTGGGTAGGTGGTACACGGAAGGGGCGCATCGTTCGTGGGGCGTGTTGCAGAGTTGGACGAACTCTGCGACCTCCTCGAGACGCGTTCGCTGGTCACCATCGTCGGTGAAGGCGGTGTCGGCAAGACGCGTCTCGCCCGTGAAGTCGCCGACACGTTCGCCGCCGCCGACTGGCCGGTGTGGTGGACCGATCTGGGTGCGGCAACCGGGCCATCGGGTGTGAGATCGTCGTTCGAGGACTCGTTGCGTCCGGTCGGTCGCAATGTGTCGTTCGAGGAA
>JBGTIA010000135.1:0-5550 GCA_041745835.1 Ilumatobacteraceae bacterium
ACGACGGTTTCGCCGGCCTGATGGCCCAGGAGCCGGGCCACGAGCATCCCGTCGGATACGCCCAGATCTCCAAGGGCAACGGCAACCACGTGTTCGAACTCGTCGTCCACCCCCACCATCGCTACGAGATGGCCACCATCGGGCCCGAGTTGATCGATGCGGCGCTCGAGGTGATCTCCGCCGATGGGGGCGGTCGGGTCAACTGGTGGGTGTTCGAACCGACGTCGGCCCACACGGCGCTCGCCGACGCCGCCCACATGACTCGCGGCCGAACGCTGTACCAGCTGCGCCGCAGCCTGCCGACCGGGATGGCGGTCACGATCCCGACCCGGGCATTCGTCCCCGGCGCCGACGACTCAGCCTGGTTGCGGGTGAACAACCGTGCGTTCGCCGGACACGGTGAGCAGGGAGGGTGGACGATCGAGACCTTCTGCCAGCGCCAACAGGAGCCATGGTTCGATCCCGATGGATTCCGGGTGCTCGACCTGGTCGGCGACGACGGGGTCGAGACGATGGCCGGTTTCTGCTGGACCAAGGTGCACCCTGCCGCCGACGCCAGCGAGGAGCTGGGTGAGATCTATGTCATCGCCGTCGATCCCGACTTCCATGGCAAGGGGTTCGGCGCCCAATTGACGCTGGCCGGCCTCGACCACCTGGCGAGAATGGGCGTCGAGACCGCGATGTTGTACGTCGACGCCGACAACACCGCTGCCATCGCGCTCTACGAGCGGCTCGGCTTCACGATCCACTCGACCAACGCTGCGTTCGTCGCCGACATCACCCCCGCAGGAGACCGACCATCGTGACCACGATCGACGAGCGACCATCATCCGAATCGGCATCGGACGGGGCATCCGAGACAGTCGAACTCCCACGCTGGAGCGTCGCCGACGTCCACGAGTCACTCGACGCGAGGTCGTTCTCCGACGCGCTCGAGCGGGCGGGAGCGGACGCGCACCGACTCGTGGCGTTGTTCGACGAACTCGACATCCGTGCCACCCCGAACCGTTCGGCGACCGCTGCCGACGGGGCAGCCGCCGACCGAGCGCTGCGCGAACTCAACCGGGTGACCGACGACGCCAACCTGCTGCGCGTCTACGTGTACGCGACCGTCGCCACCGACTCCCGCAACCAGCGGGCCCAGGCCGTGTTCAGCGAGACCCGCCAACTCGATGCAACCTTGCGTCCGCTCTCGTCCCGACTGGCCGACTGGGTCGCGGCTCTCGGAGTCGACGAACTGGCGGCCGTCAGCGCCGAGGTGCAGGATCACCTCGGACCCTTGCGCCGACTGGCTGGCCGCGCCGAACACCAGATGAGCGAATCCGAGGAGCATCTCGCAGCGGAGCTGTCACTCACCGGTTCGTCGGCGTGGGGGCGGCTGCACGCCGACGTCACGTCGCAGCTGACCACCGTCGTCGACCTCCCGGACGGTCCACGATCGCTGCCCATGCCGGCCGTCCGAGGACTCGCCACCGATCCGGATGTGAACGTTCGTCGAGCCGCCTACGACGCGGAGCTGCGCGCCTGGCCGACCGTCGAAGTTCCGGTCGCAGCAGCGATCAACGCCATCAAGGGCGAAGCGATCGCCCTCAACCGTCGCCGTCACTGGCACTCACCGGTCGACGCGTCGCTCTTCGCCAACAGCGTGAGCAGGCCCACCTTCGACGCGATGCAGTCGGCGGTCAGCGCGTCGCTGCCCGACCTGCGGCGCTGGATGCGTACCAAGGCCGCACTGCACGGGCATCGACCCGAACAGGGGTTGCCGTGGTGGGATCTGGTCGCTCCGCTGCCCACAGCGGCGGGCGCCGTGTCGTGGACCGAGGGCATCGACGTCGTGCGGCAGGCCTTCGGCGAGTACAGCAGCACACTCGGCGGTCTGGTCGACCGCGCGCTCGACGAGGAATGGATCGACGCCGAACCGCGAGACGGCAAGACCGGCGGCGCGTTCTGCGCACGTTTCGTCGACGATCGATCACTGGTGTTGCTCAACTGGTCGGGTTCGATGGACTCGACACAGACGACGGCCCACGAACTCGGCCACGCCTACCACAACACGACATTGGCCGGCCGCACCGCCCTGCAGCGTCAGCTCCCCATGGCACTCGCCGAGACTGCCAGCATCTTCTGCGAGACGCTGGTGGTCGAGGAGGGCCTTGCGCGCCTCGACGGCGCCGAACGACTCGCGCAACTCGACGTCGACCTGGTCGGCACCAACCAGGTGATCGTCGACATCCACTCGCGGTTCCTGTTCGAGAGCGAGCTGTTCGACCGGCGGGCTCGCCAGACGCTCAGCTCCGCGGAGCTGTGCGCCATGATGACGGCTGCCCAGGCGGAGGCCTACGGTGACGGACTCGACCAATCGACGGCGCACCCGTACATGTGGTTGCTCAAGCCGCACTACTACGGCTCGCACTTCTACAACTGGCCGTACACGTACGGACTGCTGTTCGGACTCGGGCTGTTCGCCGAGTACCGGCAGGACCCCGAGCGGTTCCGGGCCGGCTACGACGACCTGCTGTCGCGTGCTGGGATGGACACCGCGGAGGAACTGGGCGCCGCCTTCGGCCTCGACGTCACCGACGAGTCGTTCTGGACTGCGAGCCTCGACGTCGTGCGCCAACGGATCGACGAGTACACGAACCTCGCCGGATCGTCGTGAGCACCCGCTACGACCTGACACGCATCGAACTCGGCGAGCTCCTCGACGGCGAGCCGCGATACCGCCTCGACCAGGTCTGGGACGGGTTGTACTCACAGCTTGCCGACCCCGTCGACATCACCAACCTGCCCAAAGCGCTGCGGGCGCGCCTCGACGACGACCTCCCCACAGCGCTCCAGGCCCTCACCGAATCGGTGAGCGACAAGGGCGATACGGTGAAATTCCTGTGGGAGCTCGAGGGCGATGCGCGCATCGAGACCGTGCTGATGCTCTACACCGACCGAGCGACGGTGTGCGTGAGCAGCCAGGCGGGCTGCGCGATGGCGTGCGGGTTCTGCGCCACCGGGCAGGCGGGTTTCACCCGGCACCTCACCGTCGGCGAGATCGTCGAACAGGTGGTGCGAGCATCGCAGCGAGCGAAGCAGCTCGATCGCCGGGTCAGCAATATCGTGTTCATGGGCATGGGCGAGCCGATGGCCAACCTCGATGCGGTCTGGGCCGCTACCGAGCGATTCCACGGCAATCTCGGGCTGTCGGCACGGCACATCACGATCTCCACCGTCGGCATCATCCCCGGGATCCGGTCCCTGGCCGACCGGCCGCTACCGGTCAACCTCGCGGTGTCACTGCATGCCGCGAACGACACCTTGCGAGACGAGCTGGTGCCGATCAACCGCCGTTACCCGATCGCCGACCTGATGGATGCCTGCGAGGACTACCTCGATGCGAAGCACCGCCGGGTCAGTTTCGAGTGGGCGATGATCGACGGGGTCAACGACCGTGACAGCGACGCCCGAGAACTCGCGGTGCTGTGCCGGCGGCTGAGCCCGCATGCACACGTCAACCTGATTCCCCTCAATCCGACTCCGGGCTACCCGACCACCGGGTCAACGCTGCGTCGGGTCGAGGAATTCCGCGACCTGCTCGAATCACTCGGCGCGAACGCCACCGTTCGCCGCAACCGCGGCACCGACATCGACGCTGCGTGCGGTCAGCTCGCGGCCGGCCAGCCCGTGACACTCGACCGGTCGCGCCGAACGCCCACAGGAATTCAGTCGTCCGGATAGCGGGGGTTGGCGACCGCGACCTTGTCGGCCACCATCTCGGCGAGCAACGTACGCAGCTCGTCGGCACGATCGTCGAACCGACGTTCACGGATCGCAGCGGCGAGTTCGGCGTCGTCGGTCACGCCGAGGCGCTCCAACCGCTCGTCGTGCGCCAGCGCCTGAGCAGGGCCGAGCTCGATCTCACGCTCGACCATCGCCAGCACGTTCGATGCGACACGAGCGTGGAAGCGCAGTCGACCCTCGGTGGACGTGATCACCTCGCGATCGATCCACTCGCGCACCGCCTCCAACAGTTCGGTGGCACTCGGAGCATCGTGCGGGGCTGTCATCGTCACCATCTCCCTTCCAAGGAGCGCAGCAGGTCGTGCTCGTTCTCACACACCCGACGCCCGATCGCTGCGAGCTCGTGGCTGCGTGTCGTCCCGGTGAGATGCACGCTGGCCTGGAGGATGCACATGATCGCCCACTTCCACGTGCCCAGCACTTCCCACCAGTGCACCACCGTCGGATCGATCGTCGCACCGCCGGCCGCCTCGTAGGCAGCGAACAACTCGGCATACCCGCCCAGGCCGGCGACCGGCGGACGACCTCCGAACCGCCACGCCTTGACACAGAGCCAGCCGAGGTCCTCCATCGGGTCACCGAGGTGCGCGAGCTCCCAGTCGATCACGGCGCGCAGGCCGTCGGGACCCACGATCACGTTGCCGAGGCGGAAGTCGCCGTGCACCACGCACATCCGCTGTGTCGTCGGCCGGGTGTCGACCAACCAGTTCCGGACGAGCTCGAGCACGGGATGGGGCTGGCCGAGCGAGTCGAGCACATCGGTGTAGTACTCGAGCTGGTCGGTGACCTCGAGCCCATCGATCCCGGCGGGGTCGAGCGCATGGATCTTCGCGAGCGCATGGCCGAAATCGGCGACCAGTCGGGGTCGGGCCTCGGCGTACTCGACGTCGCGCTGGATCTTGCGAGCGATCGTCTCGCCATCGATCGCTTCGAGGACCATGAACGCCAGACCGTCGTGGCGCCGCCGCGCCTCGATCAGTTCGGGGACCGGGACACCGCCACGACGTGCGGCACCGACCACTCCCGCTTCGACGAGCATGTTGCGTTGGTCGCCCGAACGCTGACGCTGCACGATGAGCGCCCGCTCATCTGCTGTGAAACGCCACGTCTCGCGAGACGCGCCGCCGGACAGGCGATTTAGGTCGTGGATCTCGGCATCGTCGAGCAGCTGCGACAACATCGTCGACAGCTCGGTACTCACCGCAGAGGTCCCCACCGCGCCAGCGTAGGTTGCGAGACTGGAGCGCTCAGCAGCCGGCGACTCGAACCGACGGCGTCGGGTTCACCGCGAGCCCGCCACCGGGGTGGATCTCGAAGTGGAGGTGCGGCGTTCCGGTCGCGTTGCCGGTGTCGCCGTTGTATCCGATCACGTCGCCCTGGGTGACCCGGCGACTCGCACCCTCGTACCCCGCGAGGTGGGCGTAGTAGTAGCGGTTGCCGTTGTCTCCGGCCAGCGACGCTGCGTTGCCACCGAGACGGTTCTGCTTGAAGTTGACGACACCGCTGACAACCGCGTAGATCGGAGTTCCCGTGGGGGCGAGCATGTCGACGCCTTCGTGGCTCCGTCCACCGGAACGGGGCGCACCCCAGCTGTCGCCGTAGGCGGAACCATTCATCGGGCACACGATGGCGTCGAGGTAGACCGCCCCGTTCACGATGCCGATCGGGACGCTGCCGGCCCCGCCCGTGCCCGTTCGGCCGCCGCTGGTACCGCCCGACGCCCCGGATGACCTTGGCGCTTCGCCGGTACCCGCGTCCGCC